>JAFWDF010000007.1 GCA_017534025.1 Bacillota bacterium | reverse complement strand
CATAACAATTTAATATAAGCTCATTATTTCAACAGGCTGCCGCTATTTTGCGGCAGCTTTGTTAATTAATTATTTTAGTTGTAATCTATTTATATCTCTGTTAGAATCAAAAAAAACCCAACTGTTAAGAACGTTCTGAGCAGGAGGATAAGAAAACGAGTATAAAAAGAGAATTCCTGGTTTGACACGCTCAGTGTTTTTCCGGGTCATTCCCTTATAGTGACACGATCGCAACTATTTGTATTCTTATCCTGCCGGCTCCAGCCGGCAGTTTTTTATTAAAGTAATGAGGAAAAACAAAATGTATCGATTTGCAATTTACGGAAAAGGCGGCATCGGCAAGTCCACCACAACCACTGCACTGTCCTGCGCATTCGCGGAAATGGGCATGAAAGTGATGCAGGTGGGATGTGACCCGAAAGCCGATTCCACCCTTTATCTGCATGGCGGGGAACGGATTCCCACCATGCTGGACGTTCTTCGTGAGAAACGGGATGATGCGGAACTGGACGACCTGATCTGCACCGGTTATCAGGGGATCGTCTGCGCGGAAGCCGGCGGGCCGACACCGGGCCTGGGCTGTGCCGGCAGAGGCATCGCAGCGGCTTTCGAAGCACTGGATGAGCGGGATGTATTTGATATCGTCAAGCCGGACATGGTCATTTACGACGTACTGGGCGACGTCGTTTGCGGCGGATTCGCCATGCCGATCCGGGAAGGGTATGCCGATAAAGTATTTATCGTTACCTCCGGAGAGAATATGTCCATCTACGCAGCGGCAAACATCGCCCTGGCCGTGGAAAACTTCCGGAAGAGAGGTTACGCCTCTCTGGGCGGGCTGATTCTGAATCGCCGAAATGTACCGGATGAGCTGGAAAAAGTGCAGGAACTGGCACAGAAACTGCACACGGAAATCCTCGCCGACCTGCCGCGTGACAATGCCATTTCCGATGCCCAGAACAGTAACCGCGGTGTCATGGAAGCCTTCCCGGACTGCGAATTCGCCCGCCAGATCCGGGTGCTGGCAAAGAAGATGCTGGAGACTTCTTAAGACTGTTCGACAGCATAAGGTGATCAAAATGAAAGAATTTCAGAAAATCAAAGATATAACATATGAATATAATGCGGACATCGGGCTTGCCTACGCGTCTCCGGTCCGCGGCGTCTGGAACATCGTCCACATCGGTACGCTGCTTCCGGAATCGCACCAGATCTTTGTCTGTCCTACGAGCTGCCTGCGCGGTGTTGTCCTGACCACGGCCGAAATGGGCGCCATGGACAAAATGTCCACCATCACGGTAGGGGAGGACAATATCCTGGAAGGCGATATGGAAGAAGCCCTGCAGATCGGCACGGAACGGGTCATCGCGGAACTGCCAGAGCGGCCGCGCGCCATGCTGATCTTTACCAGCTGCGTGCATCATTTCCTGGCGGTCAATTACCAGCGGGTATATAAAGTCCTGCGGGAGAAATATCCGGATATCGACTTCATCGACTGTTACATGAATCCGATCATGCGCCGGAAAACCCCGGCCGTGCCGAGCCTCTGGCGCCAGATGCACCGTCTCCTGCAGAAAACAGAGACCACTAAAAAGCAGGTAAATCTGGTAGGAAACTGCTTCCCGTATGGTGAAAATTCGGATTTGAATGTTCTGCTGGAAAGACAGGGTGTCCGGGTCATGGATATCAATACCTGCAAAACCTACGATGAATTCCTGCAGATGGCGGCCTCGGCAGCGAACTTCACATTCCACGTCACAGCCAATACGGCAGGAAAAGATATGCAGATCCGGCTGGGGCAGGAGTGGATTCCGATGCATGCCGGCTACAGCTATGACCGCATCGATGCGGATCTTCAGAAAGCCGCTGATTTTCTGGAAATCGAAGCACCGGCAGAAGACGAGATCAGCCGGCTGCGGGCGGAGGTGGAAGCTTCCGTGGAAGAAACCCGCGCGCTGCTGGACGGCACGCCGGTTTCCATCGATTACACAGCAGTGGACTGTCCGCTGGAACTGGCTTCGTACCTGCTGGACCATGGATTCCAGGTAGAATCTGTATTCATCGATGTGTTCACCGAATCCCGGGAAACCTTTGAAGAACTGCAGCAAAAGGCCCCGGATCTGAAAATCTACCAGTCCCTGGGCTGGAATATCCGCCGCATGGAACGCGGCTATGACGGCAAAATCATTGCCATCGGACAGAAAAGCGCGTATTTCAAAGATACAGACTACTTTGTCAACGTTGTGGAAAATGAAGGTATGTACGGATACCGGGGCATCCTGCATCTGATGGAGCTTCTCCGCGATGCCGCAGTCAACGCCAAACCGATGCGGGAACTGGTACAGATCAAAGGATGGGGGTGCAGCTGTTCATGAAACCGGATTATCAGACTCATGTATTTACGTCCACTTATACCGCCGATGTTTCCGGCGTCTGTTCCGCCCTGTATGAACTGGGCGGCATGTCGGTGCTGCACGATCCGTCGGGATGCAATTCGACGTATTCCACCCATGATGAGCCTCGCTGGTTTGATACAGACAGCCTGATGTATGTATCCGGGCTGGATGAAATCACGGCCGTCATGGGCGATGACACCGTACTCATCCGCGATGTAGTGCAGGCAGCCGCCGATCTGGAACCGCGCTTCATCACGCTCTGCGGCGCATCCATTCCGCATATCATTGCCTTTGATTACCGCGGCGTGGCGCATCTGATCGAGGAAGAGTGCGGGATTCCGGTGCTTCCGGTCCCGACGGACGGACTGAAATCCTATGTCAGCGGGGTTGGCCTGGCGTTCCGTGCCTGGCTGGAGCGCTTTGCGAATCCGGCAGAATATAAAGACGCGCCGGACAGAACCATTAACCTGATGGGCGTTACGCCGCTGGATTTTTCTATTAATGATAATGTTGCCGTTCTGCGCCGGACCTTCGAAGATGCCGGCTTTACCGTCAACTGCTGCATGGCCATGGGCGACAGCTTTGAAACGCTGACGCATGCCTATCGTGCCGGCTGCAATGTGGTCGTATCCTCCGCCGGGAGAAAAGCCGCAAAGTTTATGAAACGAAAAAGCGGCATGCCGTTTGTCGAAGGACTGCCGGTCGGACCGGAGCAGACGGAAGCCGTCCTGCAGGCCGTGGCTGAAACACTGGCGGACGGAAAAGACAGAAGGGTCTGGGGAAAGTTTGAAAATACCGGGCGTTTCACGGTCCCGGAAGACCGCATTCTGGTCATTGGGGAAGAAATCTTCGCGCATTCTCTTGCAGATGCCATTAACCGGCTTCCGGAAGACAGCCGCTTCGGAAGAACGGCCTGCCCGTTCTGGCCGGATGAAGATGAAGGTATGCCGGAAGCGGAACTGATCACAGCCGTGCGCGGCGCCCATACCGTCATTGCCGATCCTCTGTATAAAATCATTGCCCGCAGCGGAGCGCCGAAGGCATTTCTTCCGTTTCCGCACGAAGCCTATTCCGGCCGGATCTTCCGCTCCGAAATACCGGTATTCTGCGGGAAAGCGTTCCGAATTGATGAACTGCTGCAGCGCAGCTGATCCATTACACTACGACTGACTTCAAAGCGCCTTTCATCAGCCCTGCGAAGTCAGAAAGGAGAACTGATATGAAATCATTATTTAAAGGATCACGCCGTTTCCTCGCACTGGCCCTCTGCCTATGCCTGCTGTGCCTGACGGCTGCCTGCGGCAGCTCTCCGGCAGGCTCCGGATCCTCTTCAGAACCGGCTGCTTCCGGTAATGTCACAATCACGGACCATGCGGACCGTACCGTTACGGTACCAACCGACCCGGAACGGGTTGTTATCCTGGACATCCTGCCGCTGCCTTCCGTACTGACCATTTTCCTCGGTTCGGCGGAAAGCATCCTGGCCATGGAACCGGCCAGCATGAATGCCGCCAAAAACGGCATCCTGTCACAGCTGTTTCCGGAAGTCCTGAATGTAAAAACGGATATCATGAACGGGGACGATGTGAATATCGAATCCCTGCTGGATCTGGATCCGCAGATTGTTTATTATAACGCGGGCAATAAGGAACTCTGCAGTAAGCTGGAAAATGCCGGTCTGACGGCTGTCGGTGTATCTCCGACCAAGTGGAATTACGACTGTATACGGACCTATGATGAGTGGATGCAGCTTCTGGGGCAGATTTATCCTTCTGTCGGCATCAGCAGCAAGGTATCCGATTTCAGCAACAAAAAATATGAGGAAATTCAGGCTAAAACCGCCGGTCTTGCAGACGCGGACAAAAAGTCCGTGCTGTTCCTTTTCCAGTATGATGAAAACACAATGATCACATCCGGCTCCAGTTTCTTCGGACAGTGGTGGTGTGACGCGGCCGGCGCCCTGAATGCGGCCAATGCAGTGGAAGCGGACAATTCCAACGCGGTGATTACGATGGAACAGGTATATGCCTGGGATCCGGATATTATCATTATTACCAACTTTACGCAGACACAGCCGGAGGATCTGTACACCAATGCCATCGGTGACGATGACTGGAGCACGGTTTCGGCAGTGAAAAACAAGCAGGTCTACAAAATGCCGCTCGGTTCCTACCGGACCTATACGCCGGGCGTGGATACACCGATGACCCTCGAATGGATGGCTTCCACCGTGTATCCGGACCTCTTCCCGGAATACGATCTGACAGCGGATGTACGCGCATATTACAAGGATCTGTACGGCGTAGAGCTCACCGATGAACAGATCGAATCCATGTATCATCCGGCCAGCGCCGCCGGATCCTGGAACTGATGGATATCCGAAAGAAATACTTATTATGGATGGCCGGCATGGCCGCCGCAGTGCTTCTGTTTTCGATATTCGCACTCTGTGCCGGTCAGTACCACATCGACCCGGTCCGGGTCTTCCAGGAGCTGACCGGACGTGCACCCGGAGGCACAGCGGATAATGTGCATACTGTACTGTTCAATATACGAATTCCGCGCATTCTGATGACGCTGATCGCCGGAGCGGGCCTGGCCTCCTCCGGTGCAGCCTTCCAAAGCTTATTCGCCAATCCTCTGGCCACCCCGGACACGCTCGGGGTGGCTAACGGCGCCTCATTCGGCGCGGTCCTGGCCATACTCATGGGATTCGGCGCCGTGGAAGTGCAGCTGATGGCGCTGGCCTTCGGGGTACTGGCGGTCATGCTGGTATTTTTCGTAACCCGCGGAATGGGACAGCGGAATCCTTCCATGCTTATGGTGATTCTGGCGGGCATTGTGATCAGTTCCCTGTTTTCCGCGCTGGTCTCTCTGGTCAAATACGTGGCGGATCCGCAGGATGTGCTGCCGGTCATTACCTTCTGGCTGATCGGGAGATTCTCGGAAATCACGCGGGCATCCATGCTCATGTCTGTTCCGCTCATCCTTGCCGGATGCATTCTGATCTATCTTCTGCGATTCCGCCTGAATGCACTGTCTCTTTCCGAAGATGAAGCGAAAGCGCTGGGTGTCAATCTGCGGCTGATCCGTATCCTGGTTATCGCGGCAGCCGCCATGACCACGGCTTCCGTGGTTTCCGTCTGCGGTGTCATCGGCTGGGTGGGCCTGCTGGTACCGCATATTGCCAGAATGCTGTTCGGCAACGACAACCGCTTTATTGTGCCGGCTTCCATCCTGTTCGGCGGCCTGTTCATGCTGGTCATCGACACGATTGCCCGCTGCGCGACCACATCGGAAATACCGGTGTCCATCCTGACGGCGGTCATCGGCGCTCCGTTATTCATAATACTGCTGAGAAGGACAGGAGGGATGCGCCTGTGAGTATTGAAGTCTGCGCGGGAACTTTTTCTTATCGCAAAAACACACCGGTTCTGCAGGATGTCAGTTTTTCCGCGGAAAGCGGGGAAGTGGTGGCCATTCTCGGACCCAACGGCGCGGGCAAAACCACGCTTATGAAGTGCCTCCTGGGCTTTCTGCCCTGGGAAAGGGGATTTACCCGCATCGATGATCAGTACATCCGGGACATTAAAGGAAAAGAACTCTGGAAACGAATCGCCTACGTCCCGCAGGCAAGGGAACCTGCCTTTTCCTATCGCACGGAAGATATGGTGCTGCTGGGACGCAGCCCTTATCTCGGCAATTTTTCCGTCCCTGGAAAAAAAGATTATGAAATCGCTGCCCGGGCGATGGAAACTGCCGGCATCTCTCATTTGAGAGGGAAAAGCTGCAGCCAGATCAGCGGCGGCGAGCTGCAGCTGGTTCTTATTGCCAGAGCACTGGCTGCGGAACCGGAATTTCTTATTCTGGACGAGCCGGAATCCGGTCTCGACTTCCGGAATCAGATTGTCGTTCTGGATCTGATCCGCCGGCTGAGCAGAGAACAGGGACTCACGGTCATTATCAACACACACTATCCGGATCACGCCCTGCGGGTCTCCGATCATGCTCTGCTGCTGTTCGGCAACGGCGCCTATCTGTTCGGCCGCACGGAACACATGCTGACGGAGGACCACATGCGCGCCGCATTCGGCGTGGACATAGCCATCCGCAGCGCCCTGATTAATGAAAAACAGTACACAGCGGTACTGCCTCTGGAACTGATCGGAAGAGAGGAGAAAGATACATGGACAAATCGTTAAATACTACCCCGGTAGCCAGCCGGACGCACATCGGTTTTTTCGGCCGCATGAATGCCGGTAAATCTTCTTTAATCAATGCGCTGACAGCACAGCCGGTTTCCATAGTATCCGAAGAAGCCGGCACGACTACCGACGTGGTAAAAAAGACCATGGAAATCCACGGGATTGGTCCTTGCGTTCTTCTGGATACAGCCGGTTTCGATGATGCCGGCGAACTCGGCAGCCTGCGCACGGCCGCTTCCGCAAAAGCAGCAGACAGTACTGATATCGCGGTGCTGCTGTTCACCGATGCAGAAGACCGGGCCATTGAAATCGAATGGGCGGAACGTTTCCGGCAGGCCAATACGCCTCTGGTAGCCGTGCTCAGCCGCTGTGATACGCGTTCCGGCGAAGCCAATCTGGCGCTGCAGGAATCCATCCGCCGGGAAACCGGCCTGGAGGTTCTGCCGGTCAGCGCGGAAACCGGAGAAGGCATCGATGAGCTGCGTGAAGCTCTGATTGCCTCGGTAACCAAAACACCGGAAAAACGGTATATCATGGGCGGTCTGATACAGGAAGGGGATACGGTTATACTGGTTATGCCGCAGGATCCGCAGGCGCCGGAAGGCCGTCTGATCCTCCCGGAAGTGCAGACCATACGGGAAGCACTGGACCGCCGCTGTGTCACACTCTGTGTGCAGCCGGAAGAACTGCCGCTGGCACTGGACCGACTGAAAGAACCGCCGCAGCTGATCATCACCGATTCCCAGGTTTTCGACCGGGTGTATGACATGAAACCGGAGGCTTCCAGACTGACTTCTTTTTCCGTTCTGTTCGCCGCTTACAAAGGAGATATCCGCTACTATACCGAGAGCGTACAGGCCATCCGGAATCTGACGGAAGAATCAAAGATACTGATCGCGGAATGCTGCACTCACGCGCCGCTGGACGAAGACATCGGCCGGGTGAAAATCCCCGCTCTTCTGAGGAAGAAGACCGGGCCGGGCCTGACTGTTGACATAACGGCAGGCGCGGATTTCCCGGAAAATATCCGGGATTACGACCTGGTAATCCAGTGCGGCGGTTGCATGTTCAACCGGAAATATATCTGTTCCCGGATCGACAAAGCAAAAGAAGCCGGTGTGCCGATGACCAATTACGGCATCACCATCGCATACCTGAAGAATATTCTGGATCGTATTGAACTCGGCGGCGAGTAAACGTTCCCCGGTAACATTAGCATTATCATCAGAAATGCCTGCGGGCAGAATACAATGGAGAATACAATGAGCGAACAGAACAGCAGACTGACCATCATCGCCATCGTCGTGGAGGAACCGGACAGCGCGGTGAATATCAATTCCCTGCTGCATGAATACAGCAGTTACATTATCGGCAGAATGGGAATTCCCTATCCATCCAGACAGGTTTCCCTGATCAGTGTGGCCATTGACGCAAAAGAAGACGTGATCAGCGCGCTGACGGGCAAACTGGGACGTCTGAATGGTGTCACTGTAAAAACGGCTTATTCCAAGATTTAGGTGAGTATTATGAGTGCAAATATGCAGATCGATACACAGCAGCGGAAGCGCATCGATGAGCTGTTTGAAAACGGCATTCTGTCCGCGGAGGATTTCCGCGCGCTGATTGACGGCCGGGATGAAAGCACCTCATCGTATTTGGCTGAAAAAGCGCGGATCCGCCAGAAAGAAAACTTCGGCAATACCGTCTATCTGCGCGGGCTGATCGAGTTTACCAATTACTGCAGGAATGACTGCATTTACTGCGGGATCCGCAGGAGCAACCGGAATTGCGAGCGCTACCGTCTCACGGAAGCAGACATCCTGGATTGCTGTGAGAAGGGCTATGCGCTGGATTTCCGCACCTTCGTCCTGCAGGGCGGGGAAGATATGGCTTATTCGGATGAAGACATCAGCCGGATCGTCCGGTCCATTAAAACAAAGTATCCGGACTGCGCCGTGACGCTGTCCATCGGAGAACGTTCGAAAGAAACGTATCAGAAATGGTTCGACGCCGGTGCGGATCGTTATCTGCTGCGGCATGAAACCGCGGATCCGGATCTTTACGCGCAGCTTCATCCGAAGGAGTTGACGCTGGCAAATCGCATCCGCTGCCTGTATGACCTCAAGGCTATCGGCTACCAGGTAGGGGCGGGCATGATGCTGCAGGCGCCTTTTCAACGCACGGAGCATATTGTAAAGGACCTGTTTTTCCTGCGTGAACTGCAGCCCGAAATGATCGGTATCGGACCGTTCATTCCGCATCAGGATACTCCTTTCAGGGACCGGGAAGCAGGCACTGCCGAGCTTACCATTTTCATGATCGGTATCCTGCGGCTGATGTTTCCGGACGCTCTTATCCCCGCTACAACAGCTCTGGGAACGATCGATCCGACAGGCAGAGAACAGGGCATACTGGCGGGAGCCAATGTCGTCATGCCGAATCTGTCGCCAACCGGAGTCCGTGACAAATACCTGCTGTACGACGGAAAAATCTGTACCGGCGATGAAGCTGCGGAATGCAGATCCTGCATGGAATCCCGCATCATGCTGACAGGCTACCAGGTTGCCGTATCCCGCGGTGATTCGCCTCGTTTCCTTCATGATATCTTACAGGAATCTTAAGAAATCAGGCTTGCCTCATGGTGTACAATACTATTGTTGAAAATGACATGGCGTAAATTACATGAGGTATTTTAGATAATGATTTATCCGTATAGAATTGAACAATGGAAAAAACGTTTCCGGCCATTTGGCGTTGTAATCAAGTGTATTCTGTTTCTGCTTATCCTGCTGATCATTTTTCTTCTGGCATCGAACCGCATGACACCGGAGAAAAGGCTGCAGATTCTCCGGGAAACTCAGGTGCCCGAATGGATCAATGTGCAGCTGATCGATGTGGACGGCGCCTCAAGAAGGGGAGAGGAGCTGCAGGATGTGCAGGATATAGTCATACACTATGTGGCCAATCCGGGTGCGACGGCCCAGAACAACCGGGATTTTTTCAATTCCGCGGCTTCCAACGTCAGTTCGCATTTTGTGATCGGGCTGGACGGGGAAATCATTCAGTGTATCCCTCTGAATGAAAAATGTTCTGCCAGCAACTGGCGAAACCTGGATTCCATTTCCATTGAAGTCTGCCATCCGGACGAAAGCGGCCAGTTCAATGATGCCAGCTATCAGTCTCTGGTGCGTCTGACTGCCTGGCTCTGTGATCTGTGCGGACTGAAAAATGACCATATCATCCGGCATTACGACATTACCGGCAAAATGTGTCCGCTTTATTATGTTGAGCATCCGGAAGCATGGGAGCAATTCCGAAGAGACGTGAAATCCACCCGCGGTTTTTTCTGATATTATTATAATAATGTGCATGGCCTGCCACGCATCCGTCGATTATTTCGTATGCAAATATTTTATACAAAAATAATTTGGAAAACTTCCATATTTTTATGGACAAATGTTCAAAATATGTTATCATGTAAATAACATAAGTCCAAAACTGAAAATTGGAGGTGTTAAATGGCTCGTCCTGAAAAATCGAAGAGGGTATGCGTTGCCCCTTCGTACAACAAATTTTTTAGTGACAGCCCTGTGGAAGGCGGAGAGGAAGAAATCCTTACGATCGAACAGTTTGAAACAGTCCGGCTGATCGATTTTGTAGGACTTACTCAGGAACAATGTGCTGCGCAGATGAATGTAGCAAGGACTACGGTACAGCGAATGTACACGGAAGCCAGGAAAAAAATAGCCTGCTTCCTGATAAAAGGCTGTTCCCTGTCCATCGACGGCGGCAATTACCGGATCTGCGAGCACGGAGAACGATGCTGCCGAAACGCAGCCTGTCCTAGAATGACCTGCGGCTGTGATGGCGAATTCGACCATGCGCTTTGCGAGTCTTATCAATCATTAATGAACATTTCCAGTACATAAAACGGTACCGGTTTCCGGTATCCGGGGGTGGATGGTTAAGTTTCAAAATGTCAGTTATTTATGGAGGAAGATTAGAATGAGTAACACTGTACACAATTCAGGCGGTATTTTTCACAAGACAGTAGGTACTGGTGCGGTTTGCAGATTATGTTCCGGCGGCTGCAAAGTTGACTGTGTAAGAGCTGGTGTAAGCACAGATCTGACCAGAGAATTCGCGGACGATTTCCAGAATTCTTTCAATGGCTTCCAGGATTTCACACAGTACAGCACTTATGACCCTATTTTCGACGAATACGACGACTAATTCCATATATTTAATAGAGTCCTTTTATAAAAGAAGCTTAACAGCTTCTTTTTTTTATTCCATTCTTGTCATTCCGTGGTAGAATGTTATCATATATTAATAATAAACCGAAAGGAGCTCCCTTATGAACCTGGAAGTACTTCGAAGCGCTCTGCATACAGCGGCTGCATTCGGACATTCCGTTGCCGCTGTAGTGGCCGACTTTAAAAACGGACAGGCCGCTGCGGCAGCAGGCGATTTTATCTCTGCACTGCCATTTTTTATTCCGTTCCTGGCCGGACTGATCCTTGTATTTGCCATCCGCCGGAAGTGGAAACCGTTCCTGTTGGCACTGCTCTGTCTTCTGCTTTACGGAGGAATGGAATATATCAGTGAAAAGGGCATGGCCGGCGGCGCGGGCGCAGCGGCGATCCTCTTAGGCAGAACCGCTCTGATTCTCGCACTGACCATGTTCCTCTTCCTGTTCCTGTACGGCATGTTCCATCGCAGGAGCAGACGCCGCGATATCGAAGATTATGACGTGGATTACATCGACGAAAATGACGGCGAATCCTATTACGAAGATCTTTCACAGCAGGATGATTATTCACAGCCGGAAGATCTCCCGCAGCAATAGGAACTCATGTCTTCAACTGAAAAACCGGATCCTTCGGGATCCGGTTTTTATTGTATATAGAAAACCCCGCGTTGAACGCGGGGTTCTGAAGATGCTATGCATTTGACCAGAAATCCTCCAATACTTAAACTGAATATGCGGTCTGGCAACTGCAATATCAGTAGAAGAATGGAGGATTACATGGGTCT
>JAFWDF010000042.1 GCA_017534025.1 Bacillota bacterium | reverse complement strand
GTAAATATTATAATTAATATCCGACTCATATGCATGTAAGCAAACAAGCACGACGCCGCAAACTCCCATCAGGAAAATCAACAGCAGTATGATCATTTTGTCTCTTGGCCTGACTTTCAGCGAAGTTTTCTGCGCGGCCTTTGCTTTCCGTTCCCTGCGCACATCTGCGCGTGATTCCGGTGCAAGGTCAAGTCCGTACCGCACATAACTTTCTTCAAAACGATGCCATTCATTGGCTGCTATCATTTTTACCCCCGAACTGTAAAATGTTTCTTTCATTAACGATTGTCGGCTATCCCTCTGCGCGGAGCTTCTCCGCCACCCGGAGCTTCGCGCTCCTGGCCCTTGGATTGGCCGCTATTTCCGAAGCCGATGGAATCACCGGTTTCTTTGTCACTCTGCGCACTTCCGGCTTTCTGCCGCATACGCAGGGCAGCCCCGGCGGACACGTGCACGGGTTTTCCCTGGCGGCAATCCCCTGTTTCACGATCCGGTCCTCCAGAGAATGGAATGTGATGATGCACATCCTTCCCGAAGGGGCTAATACATCTATAAACTGATCCACTGCTGTTTTCAGCCCGCCCAGTTCATCGTTCACTTCGATACGGATGGCCTGAAACGTACGCTTTGCCGGATGCGGGCCTTCTCTTCTGGCCCTGGCTGGAACCGCGGATTTGATAATCTCCGTCAGCCGGCCGGTTGTTTCAATCGGCGCAGCGGTTCTTTCCCGTACGATAAACTCAGCGATGCGGGACGCCCACTTTTCTTCTCCGTATTCACGGATAATGCGGGTGAGCTCCTCCCGGCTGTATCCGTTCACCACGTCATACGCGCTGAACGAAGAATCCTGGTCCATACGCATATCCAGCGCTGCGGAATGCATATAGGAAAAACCGCGTTTTTCCTCGTCAAGCTGAAAAGAAGATACCCCAAGATCCGCCACAATCCCGTCCACGGACGGAATGTCCAGCCCCCGGAGAACCTCTTTAATATCCGCGTAATTGCTGTGAATGAACCTTTTCGCACATTCGTACGGTTCCAGTCTTGCCGATGCTGCGGCAAGCGCATCTCTGTCACGGTCGATCCCGATCAGCATGCCCTCTGGCCCCAGCTGCGAGCAGATGCCCGCCGCATGGCCGCCGCCTCCCAGGGTCCCGTCGACATAAACGCCGTCCGGTCTGACAGCCAGGCCCTTCAGCGTTTCCTCATAAAGAACGGGCACGTGTGAAAATTCCATCTCACGCACCTACCATCCTCATATTCTCCGCGATGTTTTCACTGGAGAACATAGGCGTACTGCAATATGCTTCCCATACCTCTTTGCTCCAAACCTCCACTCTCGTATCCACACCGATGGTGACTACGTCCTTGGAGATCTTCGCATGATCCAGAAGGTCCTGAGGAATATTCAGCCTGCCCTGCTTGTCCAGCTCGCAGTCAACCGCATTGGAAAAGAAGTATCTGGTAAATGCCCTTCCCTGGTCGCTGCTGATGGAAATCTCGCGAATTTTTTCTCTGAATGAGTCCCACTCATCCATTGTAATAATGAAAAGACATCCGTCAAGCCCTTTTGTGAGCATAAAAACTCCTTCCAGGCCGCTCCGGAATTTAGACGGTATGATGATCCTGCCTTTTGAATCAATTGTATGGTTATATCTACCGTTAAACATGACGTCTCCCCACTATTAGCGATACTTCCCCTCCACTATACTCCATTTCGCTCCACAACACAACAAATTGTTAACAGAAAATTAAAAATTCTGTAATTTTCCTGTAACAAACCAGGTCATTTTCATAGAAAATGCCCCGGAAGAAGGAGTGAAATTACCGCATTTCTGCGGTGTATAGCGGTGAAAGCTGTAATAGTGGTGTAAAGTGGCGCGCAGGTGGAGGCAATTATGGAGAATATGGAGAACACGGAATGGTATTCCGTCATCTTCCTGCTGAAGTACGCAAATTCCCGCCTCCTGTCACGGCAGATCCCTATTCAGATTTCATTTTTAGCAGAGTAATTATAGCACAATATATGGTCCTTGACTCTGCCTTTTTTCATATTTTGCACAATAAAATGTTTTTTTGACGAAACGTGGAATATCCTTCCATTACTAGGATATTTCCCCTGTTTCAGTGCTGTATTCCGCGACCGGTCAGCTGCATGATTTCATCCGCGATTTCATCCGGCGTTTTCCCGTCAATCCGGATGACGGCGTCCGCCGCCCGGTGATACGCATCCGCGCGCTGTTTCATCAGCCAGGAGACATACCCCCGGCTCATGTACCGTGCCAGCATCGGCCGGTCTCCGGTCGTACGGCGCACCCGGTCATAAATGGTATCCGGCGATCCTTCCAGCAGAATAACCGGTCCTGCCGCTTTCAGGCTGTCCACATTGGCCTGCCTCATCGGTGTTCCGCCTCCGCAGGAAATAACGGCCGGATCTCCCGCCGCGGTCTTTACACAGACCCGTTCCTCCAGATCGCGAAAACCGGCTTCTCCCTGCGTTTTGAAAATATCAGGGATACTCATGCCCGCCTCTTTTACCAGAAGATCGTCTATCTCTACCGCAGGAATTCCGATTCTTCTGCTCAGTTTTCCTGCCACGGTAGTTTTTCCTGTTCCCATAAAACCGATCAGGGATATACTTCCCTGCCCGGAAGCAGTCCGTTCATGCAGAACAGAGTCCGGTTTTTCCGGGCTGCTGTATCTGTGAATGATACGCAGCACGCGGTCCAGATCATCCGCATCGATCTGCCCCGGAGCGGAAGCCAGGCCTGCCTGGGCAAAGGTAACTGCAGAGCCGAACACTTCGCCGCTCATCCGGCTGATCATGCCTTTTCCCGACATGGAAATGAGAATGAACGGAACGCCGCCTTCCTCCATCTGCCGTTTCAGGGAAGCGGATGCCTCCAGCAGTTCTGCGGCATCCTCCTCCGTCTGCGGCATGACGGCCATTTTTACGATATCCGCACCATCCTCCGCCATCCGGAGCATCAGTTCCGTGATCGCTTCCGCGGAAGGCGTCCCGTGAAAATCATGTTTGGAAAAAATGACCGGGATTTCCCGCTCCCGGGCGAAGGCACAGAGACGGAGCGCGGTACCATGATCCGGCGATGCCCCGCGGTTTCCTGCGTATTCAATGTCGATCAGATCGATCATGCCGGATTCCATTGCGCCGCAGCAGATTTTTTCGTATTCCGTATTCGTCAGTTCCGCCGCGCCGCCTTCTTTTACCGTCCGCAGAGTAAACAGCACCGGTCTGTCCGGGATAGTTTCCTTCAGTGCGGACAGCACGCTCTGCACCATTTCCGGGTTCCGGAAGTCATTTATATAATCTGCCCGGAGCTCCGCCAGATCCGCCGGCGAACGCATGATCCGCTCTCCCTGTTCCCGTGCTTCCGCCGCATTGGCAGCCAGCACCGGAACCGCGATCTTCGGCATGCCTTCGCCGATCGTCACATTACCTGCATTCACGATCTTCATCATCTGAAAATACTCTCCTGTCCAGGACGGGCGGCTCCGCCGCCATCTCTGCCTCCGGCTCTTCCGTTTCCGGTTCCGGCTCTTCTGTTGACTCTTCCGGTTCGGTTTCCGGATCCGCTTCTTCCGCCGGCGCTTCCGGTGTCAGCTCTGTCTCCGGCTCTTCATCCTCAGTTTCCGAAATTTCTTCAGGAGCCGACTCTTCCGCCGGCGCTTCCGGCGTCAGCTCTGTCTCCGGCTCTTCATCCTCAGTTTCCGAAATTTCTTCAGGAGCCGACTCTTCCGCCGGCTCTTCCGGCATCAGCTCTGTTTCCAGATCTTCACCCTCGGTTTCCGCCGGCTCTTCCAGCTCTATCTCAACCGGCGCCGGTTCCTCCCCGTTCCGAATCGCTGCCTCCGCAGCTTCCAGATCGCCGGCTTCCGCCAGCGCCGCCAGTTCCTCCTCGGAAATTTCATCAAAATCGTCTTCAATCGGCACCGGCCGGATGATTTCCAGAGCCAGTTCCAGCGACTCCTCCGGAACATAAAGCTCTACCGGAAACATGGTGGAGACGCCCATATACAATTCAAGGAAATTCGACGCCCCTTCATGCCGCTTCATACAGGGGATTCCTTCCGCCGCCAGCTTGGAAATCAGAATGTCCGCCTGCATGGTTGAATCCGCCGTTGTCAGATAAACTCCGTCCCGCCATGGTTCTTTATTCTCTTTAAAACCAAACATTGTTTTTCCCTTTCCGGCCGTGCGCCGCCGGAGATCTCCTTTCCCTGCCTCCGGTACGAAAAAGCCCGATCCTCACGAACCGGGCAAATACTCGCAAAGTGTATCTTAAAGCGCCATCGTTTCAATTTCCTTCTGCAGTTTCGCAATCAGCTCTTCTGCAGGAATCTGTCCCAGGTCGCCTTCCTTGCTGGAACGCACGGACAGCACATCGCTCTCCGCTTCTCTCTGTCCGATGGTTACGATATACGGATCTCTGGCATTCCGGGCTTCCCGGATCTTGTAGCCGATCTTCTCGTTTCTGACGTCCATTTCTACCCGGAGGCCAGCCTTCTTCATGCGCTCCGCCAGTTCTTCCGCATACGGCACGAATTTTTCGGTCACGGTCAGCAGCTTGACCTGTACCGGCGCGAGCCAGAGCGGGAATTTCCCTGCAAAATGCTCGGTGATTACACCGATGAACCGTTCCACGGAACCGAATACTACACGGTGAATCATAACCGGCGTGTGCTTGTTGCCGTCCGAACCGGTGTACTTCAGATCAAACCGTCCCGGCAGCTGATAGTCCAGCTGAATCGTACCGCACTGCCAGGATCTTCCGAGGGAATCCTGCACGTGGAAGTCCAGCTTCGGTCCGTAGAAAGCGCCGTCTCCCGGGTTGATAGTATATTCCTTTCCAATGCTGGTAATGGCGTCAGCCAGCGCATTGGTCGCAATCTCCCAATCCTCTTCCGAACCGATATGGTCCTCCGGCATGGTGGACAGTTCAATCCGGTAAGGCAGACCGAATACATCATATACTTCATCCATCAATTTGGTAATGCGGATGACTTCGTCCGTAATCTGTTCCTTCGCCAGCAGAATATGGGCATCGTCCTGCGTGAAGCAGCGAACCCGCAGCAGGCCGTGCAGCGCACCGGACAATTCGTAACGGTGCACTCTGCCCAGCTCCGCGTACCGCAGCGGCAGTTCCCGGTAGGAATGCGGCTCCAGGTCATAAACGAGGATACTGCCCGGGCAGTTCATCGGCTTAATGGCAAAATCTTCATCATCGATCACGGTAGTGAACATATCATCTTTATAATGATCCCAGTGACCGGATGTTTCCCACAGGGACCGGCGCATGATCTGCGGTGTGGAAATTTCCACATAGTCCCACTTTTCATGCATGCCGCGCCAGTATTTGATCAGCTCATTGCGCAGCACCATGCCCTTCGGCAGGAAGAACGGCATGCCCGGCGCTTCATCGCGGAGAACGAACAGGCCGAGCTCTCTGCCCAGCTTGCGGTGGTCTCTCTTTTTCGCTTCCTCGATCATGGCCAGATATTCATCCAGCTGCTTCTGCTTCGGGAAGGCGGTAGCATAGAGCCGCTGCAGCATCTTGTTCTTTTCATCGCCGCGCCAGTACGCACCGGCCACGCTCTGAATTTTCAGCGCCTTGACCGGAGCCGTGGTAGACAGATGCGGACCCGCGCAGAGATCTACAAAATCGCCCTGCTTATAGAAAGAAATGACCGCATCTTCCGGAAGATCCTGAATCAGTTCCACCTTGTACGGTTCCCCTTTTTCTTCCATAAACTTCAGTGCTTCTTCCCGCGGAAGTTCAAAACGTTCCAGTTCCAGCTTTTCTTCCACGATCTTCCGCATTTCCTTCTCGATTGCCGGAAAATCTTCGTCCGAGAAACGGTGCTCCAGATCAAAATCGTAATAGAACCCGTTGTCGATGGCCGGACCGATGGCCAGCTTCGCGTCCGGATACAGTTTCTTGACCGCCTGGGCCATGATGTGGGACGCGGTATGGCGGAACGTATGCGCACCATCCTCGTCTTCAAACTTTAATATTTCAAGTGTGCAGTCCCCCGGCAGAACATAATCCATCCCCTGGATTTCTCCGTCTACCCTGGCTGCTACCGCTTCTTTTGCCAGTCCTCTGCTGATGCCTTTGGCAACATCATAAACACTGCTGCCGTCTTCGGCTTCTCTGATGCTTCCGTCAGGAAGTGAAATTTTAATCATATGGAACGCCTCCGTATATGTTGATTCTTGCGTTTAAATTCAATAGTTTATTATAGTCCAAACCCGCTGCGGGGTCAACGATTTGCAGCAATACATTAAAAAAGACCTCTGCTTCTGCAAAGGTCTCTCTGAACATGTTCTTCCGGGCAAAGCGGTGCGCGCTCTACCACTGTTCCGGTGCATCCTTGAATCTTGGCTGATTGAAGAATCTTTCCTCCGGGTCTTCATCCGGATCCATCCGTCTGAATTTTTCATCCCGGAACATAATCAGCAGATCCTGGTTGGCACTTACCTGATCCATCGGAGATTTCGCGCCGAACAGATCCAGCTTTTCGGCATCATATTCCAGGCCTTTCCACAGCAGCTTTTCATGTACTTCAATGATCTTGTCTGTGGTGTCTTCTCCGGCGAACAGTTCGATGATATCCTCTTTGCTCAGAGGAATGTCCAGTACGTTATTGAGATAATCTATATGTCTTGGTCTTAAATCAGCAGGCTTCATTATATAAAGGCTCCTTTCCTGTACCCGACCCGGAAGGGTCTCATTTCCATTCTTCACTGCCGGCCCGCCGACAGCTTTTTCCATATTAGCATGATTACCCTGTTTTTTCCACTATTAATCATATATTTCGCGGGTTTTTGCCAGATGCTGTCAGACATTAAACAGGAAATGCATCACATCGCCGTCCTGCACAACATAATCCTTGCCCTCCGAGCGCAGCCAGCCTTTTTCCCTGGCCGTTCCCAGATTGCCGCCGCATTCCACCAGCTGGTCATAGGTAATGGTCTCGGCCCGAATAAAGCCCCGCTCGAAATCCGTATGGATCTTGCCCGCCGCCTGCGGCGCCTTCGTTCCGCGGGTAATGGTCCAGGCCCTCACTTCCGGCTCCCCGGCAGTCAGGTAGGAAATCAGGTTCAGCAGCGCGTAGGATGCTTTCACCAGCTTGTCCAGGCCGGATTCTTCGATGCCCAGGTCATCCAGGAAGGCTTTCTTCTCGTCGTCCTCCAGCTCCGCGATTTCCGATTCAATGCCGGCGCAGATCACGATAGCCTGCGACCCTTCCGTCGCCGCGAATTCCGCCACCTGTGCAGAGTATTCATTGCCCTCCGCCGCATCGTCTTCCGAGACATTAGCGACATAAATAATCGGCTTAAAGGAGAGCAGATTCAGGGACTCCACAAAGGCCCGCTCTTCCTCATCCAGTTCCATGGTCCGAGCGGACAGCCCTTCGGCCAGAGTCTCGCTGATCCGGTTGAGCAGCTCCAGATCCTTCTTCAGGGTCTTGTCGCCCTTGGCGTTCTTTGAAGTTCTGGCAATGGCCCGCTCGATCATTTCCATATCGGACAGGATCAGTTCGGTGTTAATGGTTTCGATGTCGGACAGCGGATCGATGCGCCCGTCCACGTGCACTACATTTTCGTCTTCGAAGCAGCGCACCACATGAACGATCGCCGCCACTTCCCGGATATGCCCCAGGAACTTGTTGCCCAGCCCTTCACCTTTGGAAGCGCCTTTTACCAGCCCGGCAATATCATAAAACTCGATCGTGGTATAAATGGTTTTCTTCGCGTGATACAGGTCGGTCAGAACCTTCAGCCGTTCGTCCGGTACAGTAACGACCCCCACGTTGGGTTCAATGGTGCAGAAGGGATAATTGGCCGCTTCCGCCCCTGCCTTTGTAATGGCATTAAAAAGAGTGCTTTTGCCCACGTTGGGCAGACCTACGATTCCTAACTTCATTTTTGCATCTGTCTCCTTCAGTGTCCTTATGTTTACAGGCTGTTTTGCGCCTGTTCCACCTCATATTTAAGCGCCGCCCCGATTTAAGCCGGCCTGCTTTGAGCGCCAGCCAGGCTGTTGATTTTAAGGCCGGCCTGCTTTGAGCGCCGCTCCGGGCCTGCTGCGTCTGATGGCAAAGGCGCTCCTGGCCTGCTGCGTCAGGCGGCGCAGTCGGTACATAAAATAGTCCGTCGTAAGGATAAATTATAGCAAACGGGCTGTGGTTTCTCAATATGCAGCGCAAAACTTTCTTGTGCCATCGGGCAGAACAGCCGGGCAGGGGACTGAGCCATCATGAATGGATCAGCACGGGCTGGATGCGTCTGGGTGAACTCTGGTACCGCTCAGGCGGACGCGCGCTGAAAATGTATCCGGTTCACATTGACCGGAAAAAACATCTGATCCATGTGGCC
>JAFWDF010000041.1 GCA_017534025.1 Bacillota bacterium | reverse complement strand
GGCCCTGCAAACTGCGGCTGGCAAATCTGAACGCGGGCAAGTAAGCAGGCCCGCCGCACGGGAGGTTGTATATGGGTGTCAAACTCATAGCGAATAATAAAAAAGCGAGACATGACTATTTTATAGAGGAGACGTATGAGGCGGGCATCGTTCTCACCGGCACGGAAATCAAGTCGGTCCGGGCGGGCAGGGTGAACCTGAAAGAAAGTTACGCCCGGGTGCAGAACGGAGAGGTATTCATTCACAGCATGAATATCAGTCCCTACGAGCATGGGAATATATATAATGTAGATCCGATGCGCGTCCGCAAGCTCCTTCTGAACCGCCGGGAGATCCGGAAGATCGAGCAGGCGCTGACCCGGGACGGTCTGACGCTGGTCCCGCTCAGCATGTATATTAATGAAAAAGGCATTGCAAAGCTTTCCATCGGGATTGCCCGGGGCAAGAAGCTTTACGATAAGCGCCAGTCGATCGCAAAACGCGATGCGGACAGGTCCATGGACAGGGCGCGAAAAGCGAGGTATTGAACAGGCTGCCGGAAGGCGGCATCAGTAAACGGAGGTTAATTATGGAGATTAAACATTTAACAGGTGCTGATTTTGACGAATTTATCAACAGCAACCCGAAGGTACTGGTAGATTTCTGGGCGACCTGGTGCGGTCCGTGCAAAATGATTGCGCCGGTGCTGGAAGAAATCGCTGCGGAAGATCCGGATTTCTGCATCGCGAAAGTCGATGTGGATGAAAACCCGGACCTGGCAAGAAGATTTGCCGTGCGCAGCATTCCGACCCTGGTGCTGTTCAAGGATGGCAAACAGGCGGCTGTGACGCTGGGTGCCATGCCGAAACCGTCGATTCTGGAATTCGCCGCGCAGTAAGCCGGCATTCCTTTCCCGGCTGCGCTATTTCGCACGGCCGGAGCGCCGGCAGCGCAGGATCCGTGCAGCAGCCGGCGCTTTTTCAGTAAAGAACAGAGAATAAGATAAGGAAAAACACATCATGATAACCAGTTTTGAGAGCCGGGTGCGGTACAGTGAAGTGGACGAAACCAGGCACCTGTCCATGAAAGCCATTGTGGATTATATGCAGGATGCCTGCACCTTTCAATCAGAAGACCTGGGCGAGACCATCGATTATCTGAACAGTCAGAATCTGGCCTGGCTGCTGGCTTCCTGGCAGGTGGAGGTGGTGAAGAGGCCGAAGCTCTGCGATCATATCATCGTTTCGACCTGGCCGTCGCGGATGAAGGGATTTTTCGCGTACCGCTGCCACGCCATTGAATCGCCGGACGGAGAAGTATTCGCCAGAGGAAATTCAATCTGGTTCATGATGGATCAGAATACACTGCATCCTGTTAAGATCGGGCAGGAGCAGATCGACCGCTATACGCCGGAGAAACGGCTCGACATGCCGTTTGCGCCGCGCAGAGTCCGGTTCCCGGGAGAGGCGGAGATCCTGCCGTCTGTTGAAGTGGCGAAATACCGCATTGATACCAACGGGCATGTCAACAACAGCCAGTATATTCAAATTGCGGAGGAGTGCCTGCCGGCTGATTTTCAGCATTCCGGACAGGTCCGGGTGGAATATGTGAATGGCGCGAAGGCCGGCGATATCATGATCCCGAAGATCTGCCGGACAGAGGACGCCGTGGTGGTGGATCTGTCCATGCCGGACGGCAAAAGCTACGCAGTGGTTGAGTTTAAATAGAACGGGTGCGGATACGGCGCAGCATACAGCGGCGGGCCGCAATGGTTCAGTTATCAGATATCAGATTAGCAGGAGTTATTATGCATAACGGGCCGGTGGGCGTGTTCGATTCCGGACTGGGCGGCATCAGTGTGCTGCGCTGTCTTCTGGAAATCATGCCGGAGGAAAACTACATATTCTTTGGAGATTCGGCCAATGCGCCGTACGGGACCCGCAGCGACGAAGATGTCTGCAATCTTTCGGAGCAGGTTTTCGACCGCTTGCTGGACATGGGGGCGAAGGCCATTCTGATCGCCTGCAACACGGCTACCAGCGCGGCGGCAAAAAAGCTGCGGCTGCAGTATCCGAGGCTGCCGATCGTGGGCATGGAACCGGCTTTGAAGCCGGCAGCGGAGAATCATAAGGGCGGCCGGATCGTGGTCATGGCGACGCCGGTTACATTGCGGCGGCAGAAGTTCGCCAGGCTGATGGCACAGTATGCGGAGGATTCGGACATTATTTCTCTGCCTTGCCCGGACATCGTATCCTATATTGAGCAGGGCCGTCTGCAGGATCCGGAGCTGGAGCAGTATGTGCGGGACCGTTTTGCATCCATCGGCGGAAGCCCGGTCGATGCGGTTGTCCTGGGCTGCACGCATTTTCCGTTTGCGGCCGATATCATTCAGAAAGCCGCCGGACCGCAGGCCGTACTGTATGACGGCAATCTGGGTACGTCCCGGGAGCTGCGCCGCCGGATGGATCGATGCGGGCTGCTGACGGACCGTACCGGAAAGGGTACTGTAACCCTGCTGAATTCCGCAGGAGAGGAGCAGGTCCGCCGTTCGGAGAGACTCCTGTACGGGGCGCAGAATCATTAACATTAACACTAACATTATCATTAATAATAAAAGTATTTCCTGAACAATCCTGTTCCGGCGCGGAAACCGTGCATCCCGGGCAGGATCTCAGGAATAGCATGGACAGGAAAGGATTTTCAGCTATGGATAATCATGTAATGAATACGTACAGCCGTTTTGACCTGACGCTCGTGAGCGGGCACGGTCCATGGGTCACCGATGACAAGGGGGATGAATATCTGGATTTTGTATCCGGCATCGCGGTCAATTGTCTGGGACATGCCGCTCCGGCTATTGTGAAAACCATTGAAGAACAGGCAAAGAAGCTGATTCACGTGTCCAATCTGTATTGGAATGAGCCGCAGATTCAGCTGGCCGGCATGCTGGCAGAACGTTCCGGACTGGATCGCGTGTTCTTCAACAACAGCGGCACCGAAGCCAACGAGACGGCGCTGAAAATCGCAAGAAAATACGGGTACGTCAAGGGCAGCGGCAGCAAGAACAAGATTATCTGCATGCACGATTCTTTCCACGGCAGAAGCATGGGCGCACTGACCGTCACCAGTCAGGAGAAGTACCGGGCGCCTTTCCGTCCGCTGATCGGGGAAGTGTACGACGCTGTGTTCAATGATCTGGACTCCGTCCGCGCGCTGATGGATGAGAATGTCTGTGCGGTCATTCTGGAACCGGTGCAGGGCGAAAGCGGTATTCTGCCTGCGACTGCGGAATTCATGGCCGGTGTGCGGGAGCTCTGCGATCAGTACGATGCGCTCCTGATTTTCGATGAAGTGCAGTGCGGCATGGGCCGTTCCGGACAGCTGTTCGCATATCAGACATATGGGGTGCTTCCGGACATCTGCACCACAGCCAAGGCGCTGGGCGGCGGGTTCCCGATCGGTGCGGTGATCGCCAATGACCGCGCAGCAGAGCACTTTGTACCGGGCGACCATGGCTGCACCTTCGGCGGCAATCCGCTGGCATGTGCCTGCGGGGTGACTGTGATGGAGGAACTGTTCGACAACGGTGTGCTGGACAATGTGAATGCCATGAGTGCGTACCTGTTCGAAAAACTGGAAGCTCTGAAGGCGTCCTATCCGGAAAAGATCAATCTGGTTCGCGGAATGGGCCTGCTGGTCGGCGTACAGATGAAGGAAGGGTACAAGAGCGGTGTCCAGGCTGGCGCGCTGGCGAACAAGCTGCTTCTGGCGGGCGCCGGAAACGAAGTGATCCGCTTCCTGCCGCCGCTGAACGTCACGAAAGAGGAAATCGATGCGGCTGTGGCACGTTTTGAAGCGGCCGTTGCGGCAGCGGAAAAGGCGGAGTAAAGAAGAGAATAACGAAACACCATCCTTATGATTACTCAAAAGTTGAGTAATTGCAATGCTTCCCGGGAACTGGAAAATATTTACTGGACAAATTTTCAAATCAATGATATGGTTTTTGGGTAAGTTTTTTTAACATTTGTAAAGAGAGAATAAGGTATGGTAAAGAAGCTTGTATCAGTGTGGCTTTCATTGACTGTATTGCTTTTCTCTTCCTGTTCTTTTTACGCTTACGCAGAAAAAGCAGTTGTTCAGTGCGATTATTTTCTCAATGACATTGTCATTAACGGAGAAAGTATCATTAACTATCAGATCAGTAATCCGGTCATTAAATTCAACGGAAATGTCTACATTCCGCTGGATGATCATATTTCAGCGCTGCTGGGCCTGTATTATGAATTGAATGAAGAAAGCCGCACACTTTATATTACAGAAACGGACGGCCAGAGCTGGGAACCGGTTTCTGCGCCGATGGATCTGCCTGCGGGATCGATTACCTGCATTCCGCGCTTCGATCTGGAAGTCCTTCTGACCAGTATTTCGAAAAAAACGGACCGCCCTTCCTCCGTGTCCAGATTCCTGGATATGCAGAACCGGCCTGTTCTTGAGAAAGACGGCATAATGTACGTTCCGATCGACGCCATGGCGGCCATGGATTATCTGGGCTGGAGCCTTTTTCATGACGATGACCTCGGCATTATTATCAGTACGGATGACGAGATCGACGCCGAATCCTATTTTGAAGCTGCCAGGCAGATTGCGGAAGATCGTTCGGTCGGGCTGGGTACGGAAAGTACCAGCAAACCGGAAGCGATGGTCGTGTACATCATGAATGAAAATCCGGACGTGAGCATGCAGGATGCCATGCTCATGGTCAAAGCCTTTCTGACGTATGGTCCGGAGCAGGGCATTGAGCCGGAGCTGGTCATGGCCACGGCGCAGTGCGAGAGTACGTTTGACAAGTCCATTACAAACCGTTCCGGTTCCTGTATTGGATTGATGCAGGTAAATATCAATACGGCAAAAACCTTTGGTTTCTCCCGTGATCAGCTGTGGGAAATCGATGATAATATTAATGTCGGCACGCAGGTGCTCAGAAATTATCTTACCATGTTCGGAGATCATGTGACCGTCGGATTAACGGCTTATAACTGCGGTCCTTACAATCTTCAGAATAACGGATATGCAGAAAAAGTACTGGCTGCCTACGAGCAGATCAAAACCTATGCGGACCGGGAGACCTGGTCCCGGAATAAGCGCCTGGCTCATTGGGATGAGTAGGCGCATGGGGTTCAGCCAGTGAAAGAAATACTTAAAGGAGATCGTTATGGCAGATGTTACTACGGATATCGGCAGCCTGATGGCAGAGCTGAACGGACAGACCGGAGATAAAGCGGAAGAATCGATGAAACCGGATAACCGGGAGGAAAGTTCGCAGATTAAGGAAATTGTCCGGGATGAGAACGGACATATGATGATTC
>JAFWDF010000040.1 GCA_017534025.1 Bacillota bacterium | reverse complement strand
TGTTGCCAGGTCGCCGGGACGGCGGTCGACGATCTCCTATGGGATTTTTACCCCCGTAACCCGCTCAAAGGCATGCACCATGTCCAACACGCTGTAACCGGTTCCGGTTCCCAGGTTAAAGACGTTCTCCCCCCGGTGCTTCTGCATGTAATCAATTGCGGCAACATGTCCGCGGGCGAGATCCACCACATGGATATAATCCCGCACCCCGGTGCCGTCCGGCGTGTCATAGTCGTTGCCGAAAATGTTCAGGTGATCCCTGCGGCCGACCGCAACCTGGGCAATAAAGGGCATCAGGTTATTGGGGACACCACGTGGGTCCTCACCGATCATCCCGCTGGCATGCGCACCGATCGGGTTGAAATAGCGAAGGAGAGAGACCGAAAAGTCGTCGATGGCTTTTGCGGTATCCCGCAGGATCTGCTCCGACATGTATTTGGTCCATCCGTAGGGGTTGGTGCACATGCCGGTTCTGGAAGTCTCCCGCAGGGGCATCTCGTTGTCACCGGTATACACCGTGGCAGAGGAAGAGAACACGATATTCTTTACTCCGTGGTCGCGCATGGCCTCGCACAGTCTGACCGTGGAAAAGAGATTGTTGTCGTAATACTCCAGCGGCATGGCAACCGACTCACCGACAGCTTTCAGCCCGGCAAAGTGAATGGCACAGTTGATGTCATGTTTCTCAAAAATCCGATCCAGCGCTGCACGGTCGCGGACATCGTTCTCATAAAACGCTACCCGCTTTCCGGTGATCTCCTCCACGCGTTCAATTGCCTTCGCGCTGGAATTGACCAGATTGTCAATGACGACCACATCGTAACCCTTGTTCAGAAGTTCCACACAGGTATGGCTGCCGATATATCCGGCCCCGCCTGTTACCAGAATTGTCATGCTCCGGGTCCTCCTTCAATCGTTCAGCGCCCATCCCTGTTGCGATACGGTCTGAGGCGCTGAAATCTTGTGCTGTATAACCAATTAATTTTATCATACCGATATGGTTTTTGTCCATACCGCACCGCAGACTTTCCGCCGAAATTCTGTCCCTTTCCTCCGTACGGAACGCCATTGATTACCTGTGTTCCGGGAGGAAAAGATCGATGGCCCGCCGGATTTCCAGATCCCAGAAGCGCCACTCGTGCCCGTATCCCTCGCGCTCGGTAAACTCCGCTTCCAGCCCGATTTTCTCCGCATAGGCACGAAACTCCCGAAACCGGCGATACATGACGGTGTCTTCCGTCCCGCAGGAAAAGAATGTTTTCGGCATGCCCGGCCGGCCTGCCCATTCGGCAGCCCTGTCCCAGGTGTTATAAGGAGAAGCAAGATAGGCCTGCGGCCCGCCCGCATTCTGCAGCCGGATCCGGTTTCTCTCCTTCCCAAGCCTGTCTTTCGGAGAGAGCGGGACATCTTTCGATTTTTCCAGTTCTTCGGCAATCTGACGCATATTCTGCGGTACCCAGGACATGCTGTATGCTGCAGCAAACTTTTCCGGATGTGCCCAGGAGTATGTAATCGCGCCGCGGCCGCCCATGGAAAGGCCCGCGATGAAATTGTCCTCCCGTTTGCTGCTTGCGGGAAGCCAGCCGTATACCAGCGGCATCAGTTCTTCCGTCAGGTAATCATAGGCATGATATCCGATACCGAATCCCGGCCAGTTGGCATAATCCGCATTCTGTGCGGACGGCATGACAACCATGAGGTTCTTCTCCGCGGCGTAGAGTTCCACATTGCTTTTTCGCAGCCAGTCGCTGTAATCGCCGAATGTGCCGTGCAGAAGCCACAGCACCGGGTACTTCTTCCCGCTGCCGTAAAAGGCATCCGGCTCCTGTTTCTCGCTGCAGTCCGGCAGGAGAATATTCACATCGGTATTACCGGAAAGATACTTGCTGTTGAAATTCAGGTGGATCAGAGCCATAGCGTGTTCTCCTTTCTGGCATTGCAGAGATCGGGTCAGCGCTTAATGTTATGACGGCTTTATTTTACGACATACTCCGGCACTGCGGCAAGGGAAAAAACTAGAAAAAGCCCCCGAATGAGAGCTTTTTCTTGATTGGTGCCGGTGGTGGGACTCGAACCCACACGGGGGATTAGCCCAACGGATTTTGAGTCCGTCACGTCTACCATTCCATCACACCGGCGTTATGGGAAACGCATCGCCATGCATGCGAGATGTTATCATAGAAACAAATTGCTGTCAAGATAAAACCAGATTCTATGACTCATGCGCAGAGAGAATGTATTTACAGAGCACAGCGCCCAGGGGGAACCTGAGCGCTGTTTTTCATGTTTTTTATCTTCGTCTGCCGTATGTTCAGGCGGAGTCTTTCTCTTCTCCGATGCGGAGTTCCACGTGTCCGGAATCCTCCGCATGGAGGATAGCGCCTGTACCGTCTGACTTCAGGTTGCCTTCAACTTCAACGGTTGCACTGCCGGAAGAAGCTGCGTTTACACTGACCCCAACACTGTCCTTGGTCTCGGAGGACACGTCAGCATCCCCTTCAAATTCGACCTTCAATTCTGCGCCGCTTTTTGCTTCAGCCTGAATTCCGGTTGACTTCCCTCTGGATTTCACCGTCATGCCGTCTTCCGCTTCCACATCCGCTTTCAGTTTACTATTTTCGCCTGCTGTAACGCTCACTCCGACAGCACCATGTTCTTTCCCGGTAACACTGATTTTCCCGTCGACTTCGAGTTCAACAGAGCTTTTCCCGCTTTCTGTTCCTTCAATCCGGATTCCGGTTGCCGGATCATCTTCAATGATAACACTGCCGTTTATTTCTTTTTCTATGTTTTCTCCGTCTTTCGGCTGAATA
>JAFWDF010000039.1 GCA_017534025.1 Bacillota bacterium | reverse complement strand
CCTGAGCCGGGATCAAACTCTCTAAAAAATGTTGATCCGGTCAGAATTAACATCTGGTTAATTCATCCCGTTCTTTACTGTTTAAAGGATCTTTCGATCATTCAAGAATGCGTCAGGCTTATGCCTGACTTGATTCAGGAATTTTTCGAGGATGTGTATCACTGTTCAGTTATCAAGGTCCTAAATGCCCCCGTTTTTTGGGGGACAGCTTAGTTAGAATAACACTCCTGAGTTGATTTGTCAACACTATTTTTACAATTCTGCCATATGTTTTTTTATTTTCGAAAAAACCCCAGGCGGCGCCTCCTGTTTCGGCGCCGCCCGGGGTTATTGATACTGTCTGCGTGATCAGCGTTACTCCAGCCGTGCGGACATATCATCGTGATAGTAAGAGTCCATTGTCTGCAGCCAGGCCATGATCACTTCCGGGTAATGACCCATGGCGATGTGCTTAATATTATAAAGAAGGGTGCTGACGTAAGAGAATTTATGCCTGCGTACATCGTAGGAGCAGCATTTTATTACGTAATACGCCAGATTTTCCACAGCGTCAAAAAACGCGTTTACCCGCCCGGCGGTCAGACCGGTCGCAGGATTTTCCGCGATCCTTTTCCGGATGATCCCTTTCAGATAGTTTTCCAGGCGCCGGCAGCTCATCTCTGTATTCTGCCACAGCCGGAAAAGTATGTAAGCCAGCCGCCGTGTGGGCAGATCTTTTTTATAGATCTGCATGACCACGGAGATCATCGCTTCGCGCTCTTTCTCGGTTCCTCCGAGGTATGTTCTGGCAAACGCCGAAAAAGCGCTCTGGTAGGTCTTCGCGAAACGCAGCCTGCGCTCCCGGTCTGTGGGGTCGTCTCCGTCCTCCGGATGAGAAATGCGCTTGCCGATGAAATCCATGAAACGTTCCAGATATTCATCCTGCTTGGCGTGGTACCACCACTCGTCAAAATGCTTTCCGTGCTTCTCTTTTACCTCCGCCACCGGCAGGATCTGCTTGCCTTTGCGGTAGGCTGTGCGGAAAGCGGAAGGATCATATACCAGCTCCGGATTCAGTTCATGCAGCCGTTCAAGGACCTCCGGGATCTTTTTGTTGAACTCTTCGGAATGGATGTCCGGAAACACAGTGTCATCCACGCCGTACCGCCGGAAGCCCCAGACGGACGGCGCAAGTTTCGGGACGATATCGTGCGGGTTCACCGTGTTGTGGATCGACGGGTAGGGACGGCGGTCCTCCTTGGACGCGGCTGCCGGAGCCTCAAATGTATATACGAAAATATTGCCGGTTTCCGTCCGGTAAGCCGGCGCGTACCGGTCGATCCGCGCGCCGAGAAGATTGCTCACGCCGCCAACACGGCTGTATCCCGTGATCCAGTATTTCACCCGGCGGCAGAGCTTGTCCTCCATTTTCTCCAGATAGCTGCAGAGGAATGCGTCGGCATATTCCATGCACTTCTCAAAGCCCTGGGCGGAGCCCGTCTCGCCAAGCACCAGGTTAGAGCCCCATTCATCCCCGTAGCCGGCGCCGCGGAGCCCCATGACGATCAGGGAATAATCTTCGCCCCGGTCCTGGATCACCTTGTGCGCAAGGAGCATTCCGAGCGTATTGACCGCCGGCTTCTTTTTGTAATCCTCATTGGCCTCAAAATCCGAAAAGCCCAGATCATCAACGAGCAGTGTTTCGGCGTTCCGGTACACGCGCTCATAATCCTCCGATTCCATGGAAGGGAAGCAGGCCATGCACAGCGCGAAGGACATCGTCCGCAGGTGCGGATTCAGGATCGCCGCGTTCCTGCGGAAATATTCATCTGTATAATAATAGGTGGCTGTCCGGTCGTTTTTCCTCGGACCGTCAGCAAAAACAAATGTTCCTCTTTTGATTTTGGGCCGCTCTCTCACCTCTTATACTCCTCCTGCTCTTCCGGAATGAAGCTGTCAAAGATGAAAACCGAGAATATTTTTGATGCTGCCTCCAGCTCCTTCTGGCTTTTGATGGTCCATGCCGCGTTCACCGGGCGGTAAAGGGCCCGGCACAGCCGGTAAGACGGCTGACTGCTGAAATGAAAGTTGTATGAAATAAAATCCGGTCTGGCCAGGAAGTTCAGCATGAGATTGGTCAGCAGGAACTTCACCAGGCCGGGCTGCGTATTTTCTTCCCGGAAGAAATCGGTGGCCAGCAGGCCTCTGGGCATTCCGGGGTCGTTCTTCTTATACCAGGAAAGGACCATGGGATGGAACGATTCCAGACATACTTTCCCGCTGTAGCTTTTCAGCATGGCACTGGTCATTTCCGCCGTCCGGATATAGCGTCCTTCCGGCTTGATCTCCATCACCAGCGGCACTTTTCCGCCGATCAGCTCCAGGACTTCTTCGAACAGAGGAATGCGCTCTTCTGTCCCGAGAAGGCGGAGCTGCTCAAGCTCTTCAAAAGGAACCTCGCAGACTTTCCGGGGATCGCCGCAGACACGTTTCAGCGAAGCATCGTGGAAAACCACCAGTCTGTCATCTGCGGTCAGCTGTACATCCAGCTCGATGGGAAAACCGGCTTCCACGGCCCGCGCAAACGCGGGGAGCGAATTTTCCGGGACAGTACGGTTATCAAAAAGTCCGCGGTGGGCCACCGGTCTTTCCTGAAAAGGCCGCATGATCTCCCGCCTGCCGGTATTCGGCCGGATCGCCAGAAGATATAGTACGAACAGCGCCGCTGCTGCCGCTATGATTATGATTACCGGAACCATGTCTTTCTCCCGCCCTTCTGCTCAGTTAAATCTTGAACCGGTATCCGACTCCCCAGATCGTTTCGATGTACTGCGGTTTCGCGGAATTGAATTCTATCTTCTCACGGATCTTTTTGATGTGGACGGTTACGGTGGCAATATCGCCGATGGATTCCATATCCCAGATCTCGCGGAAGAGTTCGTCTTTCGTATAGACGTGGTTCGGGTTTTCCGCCAGGAAAGTAAGAAGGTCAAACTCCTTGTTCGTAAATGCCTTCTCTTCGCCGTTGACCCAGACGCGCCGCGCGGTCTTGTCGATGCGGATGCCGCGGATCTCGATGATGTCGTTTGCCTGCGCGCGGCTGCCGATCAGGCGGTCATACCTGGCAAGATGCGCTTTTACGCGCGCTACCATCTCGCTGGGCGAAAACGGTTTGGTCATGTAATCATCTGCTCCCAGGCCCAGGCCGCGGATCTTGTCGATATCGTCCTTCCGCGCAGAAACCATCAGGACCGGCGTATCCTTTTTCTCGCGGATCCGGCGGCAGATCTCAAAACCGTCCACCTCCGGCAGCATCAGATCAAGGATGAAAAGATCGTATTCGCCCGCGAGCGCTTTTTCAAGGCCGGTGTCCCCCCGCTCTTCGATTTCAACCTCAAACCCGGAGAGCTCCAGATAATCCTTCTCCAGTTCCGCGATTTCCCGCTCATCCTCAATAATCAGTATTCTGCTCATTTATTTCTCTCCTTACCTCTTCGCAATGCGCTCCTGCCTCGTAATTATGACTTCCGTATATTTCCGAAGCACCAGATACATTGTGGTGCCCTCGCCGTCAACGCTGGATGCCCAGACCTTGCCGCCGTGATCCTCCATGATCTTCTTAACAATGGAAAGGCCTATGCCGCTTCCGCCGCGTGTGGAGTTCCGGGAAGCGTCAGTGCGGTAAAAGCGGTCAAAAATATGCGGCAGATCCTTCTGGGCGATACCCTTGCCGTTATCCTCAATGGCAAGCTGGACGAAGTCGCCGGCATCACTCAGTATGACCCGGATCTTTTTCTCCGGCTTATCCATGTATTTGACGGAATTGCTGATGATATTGTTGATGACCCGCATGATCTGCTCGGGATCCGCGATGACCATGATCTCTTCCGTAAGCTCATCGGAGTATTCAAGCGCGATATGCTGCTGCTCCATTTCCAGATTGATCTCTTCGATGAAATCGCCGACGAACGAGCGGATGCCTACCTTGGTGAATGTGTACGGCACCTTGTTGGTATCGATTTTCGCGTAGAATGTCAGCTCATTGATCAGGCGGTCCATTTCGATCGTTTTATTGTAGATGGTCCTTACGTAGCGGTCCATCTTTTCAGGCGTATCCGCCACGCCGTCGATGATGCCTTCACAAT
>JAFWDF010000038.1 GCA_017534025.1 Bacillota bacterium | reverse complement strand
GGTTATGTGGGCAGTTAATCACAAACCGCAGATTACCAACGGAACGGATCCGACGCACTTCAGTCCGAATCAGAACTGCACCAGAGCGCATGTAGTAACCTTCATGTGGAGAGCGGCAGGAGCACCGGAACCTTCTATGACATATAATCAGTTCAAGGATGTAAAGAGTTCGGATTATTATTACAAAGCCGTTCTCTGGGCTGTGGAAAACAGCATTACCAAGGGAACTTCAGCGGATACTTTCAGTCCGGATAATCCGTGTAAACGCTGTGATGTGGTCACGTTCCTGTGGAGATGGAGAGGAACTCAGGAGCCGGAAGGTACATTAAATCCTTTTGTTGATCTGGTCAGCGGTGCTTACTATTACAAGGCAGTACTGTGGGCGTACAATCACAAGCCTATGCAGATCACATCGGGAACATCGCCTAATGAATTCTCTCCGGAAGCTACATGCACAAGAGGACAGATCGTGACGTTCCTGTACAGGGAGCAGAAGTAATAGTCTGATCCATCGGGAGTGCAGCTCCAACCAGAAAAGATGACCAGGAACTGCTGTCATGCAGTTCGGCGCCGGCGGGGTTTCCCGCCGGCGATTTCATTTTGAGAAACAGCACGGGTCATTCCTCCGGCGATGCAGGATCAGTCTGTTACCGGAAGTTCCGTGGGTCATTTTGCGCAGCTGCGCCGATCTTGCCCGCCCGGAGCGGGCATGTACCGCTTCCATCAGCTGCCTTGCTGGACAGATCGGATCAATCGGCGCAGAAATGCCCGGCAATGCCGGACATTTCTGCCTTTGCAACTGCAGAATGTCCAGCAGACGGCGGTGAAAATGGCTTGAAACTGTTTTGGCGAGGCGCCGTGCTGGACAAATGAAATCCAACAGAGGTCAAGTGTCCGGCACAGCTGGACAATACATCCTTCAGCACGGAAGATTGTCCGGAAATCGGCGCGAATTCCGGACTTTCCCAGCTTTCCTTCGGCCGTCTTGCCGAACACATATTCATTCCAGCAACAGCAAAGGGGCTGTGAAGTCTGAGGCGTTCAGCCCCATTTCTTCACAGCCCCTTCATTAACAGTATGCGCAAGTACTGCCCAACAAAAAAACAATTGAAAAATATTCCAGTATTGGAAATGGTTATCTGAACTGCAGGCCGTTTGCGATTCCATTAACATGTTTGTTATTATTTTACACGGGCAATAGCGCCCGGCAGGGAGGCATGCCGGATGTTCCCCTGACATTAATAATATACAGGCATAATGAATGAAAAAGCGCGATCAGGCTGAGAGCGATGCAAGGCATTTTCGATGGCTGGAAAAAACTATGTACAACAATGAGTGAATGCAATGCAACCCGTTGCAATCACTGAATTTGTGAATAATTAAATTTATCAATTGCGACAGTTTTCATGATCTGTTTCATTGAAGAATGCCGCATTCTGTGATACAGTAAAGTCACTCAATAATGTATTTATACAAGTACAATTTCTTTGTATGCGTATATTTATTCATGAAAAATTTCCCTGCATTTATGAAGGAGGAAAATGATCAATGTATGAAATAGTGAGAAAGGAAATACTTACTCCTACGATCTCTCTGATCGAGATCAAAGCGCCGATGATCTCCGAGAGAGCGGAACCGGGACAGTTTGTTATCGTCCGCGTGGAAGAAGAAGGCGAACGGGTGCCGTTCACGATTAATGATTTTGACCGCGAAAACGGTACGGTAACGATCATCTTCCAGCTGGTGGGTTATTCCACTTACAAGATGAACACTCTTAAAGCCGGCGATTATCTCTATGACATCGTCGGACCGCTGGGTCTCGCAACTCATACGGAAGGCCTGAAAAAGGTTGCTGTAGTCGGCGGCGGCGTAGGCAACGCCATTGCGTTCCCGATTGCGAGAAAACTTCATCAGCAGGGCTGTGAAGTACATGCAATCACAGGTTTCAAGAACGCGGATGTCGTCATCCTTGAAAATGAATACGCAGATGCCAGCACCAGACATATTGTCTGCACAGACGATGGCTCCCACGGCAGAAAGGGTCTGGTTACCGAGATTCTGAAGGAACTCATTGACGAAGGCAATGAATACGATCAGGTCATCGCGATCGGTCCTATGCCGATGATGAAGTTCGTTTCCCTTACTACGAAGCCTTACGGCATCAAGACGATCGTTTCCCTCTGTCCGCTGATGGTAGACGGAACCGGTATGTGCGGATGCTGCCGTGTTGTAGTAGGCGGCGAAATGAAGTTTGCCTGTGTAGACGGCCCTGACTTCGACGGTCATGAAGTCGACTGGGAACTCGCTATTTCCCGTGGCAAAATTTATGGCGATTTCGAAAGAGAAGTCAGAGAAGCGAATTGTAATCTTCTGAATGCGGAGGTGAAGTAGAATGCCAGATATGATCAACACGAAGTATCCTATGCCTTCTCAGGAACCGGATGTTAGAAATAAGAACTTTTTGGAAGTTGCGCAGGGCTATACGGAAGAACTGGCTCTGTCTGAATCGCAGCGCTGCCTCCAGTGCAAGCATAAGCCTTGTATGCAGGGATGCCCTGTAAACGTCAGGATTCCGGAATTCATCAAAGAAATCCAGGATGGAAAATTTGAAGAGGCTTACCAGATCATCGCCGGCACCAACGCGCTTCCTGCGGTCTGCGGACGTGTATGTCCACAGGAAAACCAGTGTGAAAAGTACTGCGTACGCGGTATCAAGGGCGAGCCGGTGGGCATCGGCCGTCTCGAAAGATTCGTTGCGGATTATCATAATGAAAACAATCGCGTGCTCCCGGAAAAGCCGGCTTCCAACGGCAAGAAGGTAGCGGTGATCGGGTCCGGTCCTTCCTCGCTGACCTGTGCGGGCGACCTTGCCAAGAAGGGCTATGAAGCGACCATTTTCGAAGCACTGCATATTCCTGGCGGCGTACTGGTTTACGGTATTCCTGAATTCCGTCTTCCGAAGAGCATCGTCCGGCAGGAAATCGAAGGCCTGGAGGCGCTGGGTGTAAAGATCGAAACCAATACGATTCTCGGCAAATCCATGTCCATCGACGACCTGTTTGATAAATACGGATTTGACGCCGTGTTCATCGGTTCCGGCGCCGGTCTGCCGAAGTTCATGAACGTTCCGGGCATCAATAATAACGGTGTATTTTCCGCCAACGAATTCCTCACCAGAATCAATCTGATGAAGGCATATAAGCCGGATTCCATGACGCCGATTTCTCATCCGAAGAAGGCGGTCATTGTAGGCGGCGGCAACGTGGCTATGGACGCAGCCAGATGCGCGAAGCGTCTCGGTGCGGAAACCCATATCGTTTACAGAAGAAGTATGGACGAACTGCCGGCGAGAAAAGAAGAAGTCGAACACGCGGTGGAAGAGGATATCCAGTTCGATCTGCTCTGTAATCCGGTGGAAATCCTGTCGGATGAAAACTACAATGTCACCGGTGTCCGCTGCATCCGCATGCAGCTGGGCGAACCGGATGACTCCGGCAGAAGAGGCGTTACGGAAATTCCGGGCTCCGAATTCGAGATGGACTGCGACTGCGTGATCATGGCGCTGGGAACTTCTCCGAATCCGATCATTAAGAAGGATACCATCGCTCTGAAGACCGACAGAAGAGGCTGCATCGAAGTAGATGAAACCGGCAAGACTTCCATCGACCGCGTATATGCGGGCGGCGATGCGGTAACCGGTGCGGCAACCGTTATCCTGGCAATGGGTGCAGGCAAGGAAGCCGCTGCGGAAATCGATAAGCTCCTGAGCGGAAACTAAAGGATCCGATTCAGCAATTTCATTGAAATGACAGTCCGGGCAGCTCCGGACTCCGGGCGAAGGCCGGCGGCAGATTTGCCGCCGGCTGTTTTATGTGCTAAAATGAAAAGCCTGCGCCGGAGCGTGGAAACAAGGTGCCCGGCAGCAAAGAAAAACGAAAAGAGTGCGCCGGAACACAGAAACAAGGCGCGCAGATACATAGAGAGCGGAGAACAGGGAAGTAGGATGATATGGATATCGCAGTAATTGCACACAGCATGATCCAGCTGTTCGTTATTATGGGGCTGGGTTACATAATGTTCAAAGCAGGTATGCTGGACCGGGAACTGAACCGGAAGCTGACCCGTATTCTGCTGGATGTAACCATGCCGGCCTTTATTCTGGCCTCGGTGCTGCAGCAGACAGGGGAACGGGATTTCGGTGTCATTGGGCAGGCGCTCGCTGTGACGGCGGCATTTTACGTTCTGGTTCCTCTGCTGGCTTTTCTTCTGGTGAAGATTATGCGTGTGCCCCTGGAGCAGCAGGGACTGTACATGTTCATGTACACGTTTTCCAATGTAGGGTTTATGGGTTTTCCGGTGATCGAAGCCCTGTTCGGGGCGGAAGGCATCCTGTACGCCGCGATTTTCAATATCGGATTCAACATTGCCGCTTTTACACTCGGCGTTATACAGATTAATTACGGCCGTTCCGGAAGTGCCGGCGGCATTGACCTGAAGAAACTGCTGTCTCCCGGTGTGCTCTGTTCTGTGCTGGCTTTGGTCTTTTATCTCCTGAACGTGCGGCTGCCGGGGGACATTGTTCTGGCGCTCGATATGGTCGGTGCAATCACTTCGCCGCTGGCTATGATTCTGGTAGGCGGCACGCTGGCAGGTATCCGGGTAAAGGAAGTCTTCACCGATCTGCGGGTTTATCCGTTCACGCTTGTGAAACTGATCCTGCTGCCGCTTCCGGTTCTGTTCGGTATGAGCCTGCTCATTAAAGATATGCTGCTGATGCAGGTATTCACGGTGCTGATCCTGATGCCGGTGGCGAACAACAGTGTGTTGTTTTCCCTTTTATATGATAATGATGAGAACCTGGCCGCCAGGGCGGTGTTCATTACCACCCTGCTGTCCATGGTCACCGTGCCGGGGATGCTGTATTTCCTTTTGTAATGAAAATACAGTCTGCCTGAAGCAGATATGAAATAAGGTGTGCATTTTTGCTGACAATCGCAAAAGTGCACACCTTTTTTAAATCATTATTATATTAATGCCCTGTGAAAATCCGCCATCAGTAGCCGCCGTCAATGGCCGCCTGCAGTACCGTGTTAATGACTTTTCCCGCGCTGCGGGCGCCGTATCCGCCTCCTTCCACCATGGCGACGAAGGCGAGCGGATGCTCCTCATCATTCAGGAATCCCACGAACCAGCCGTTGGATGCCGCGTCCGAAGAAACCTGGGCGGTTCCGGACTTGGCGCAGATTTCCAGCCCCGGGAAGTTGTCCTGGCCGTAATTATCCAGTACATCGTCCCGCATTATGGCGGTCAGCGCTTCCGCCGTTTCCGGTTCAATCAGAGTGCCGGTATTTTTGACGGAATAGCCTTCTGTCTGCAGTCCGTTTTTCATTACCACCGATTCCAGAATCTGCGGAGACGCCGCCTGGCCGCCGTTGGCGATGGCGCCCATGTAGACCATCATCGCGCACGGATTGACCAGGTCCTTGCCCTGGCCGATGCCGGACCAGGCCAGGCCTTCCAGCCCGTCTGCCGTGAAATCAAAAGTGGAAGCGGCGGTATGAATGCCATTAACATCGTAGCGGGTCGTCAGGCCGGCTTTTTCCACGTACTTCTCCATGGTATTGACACCGAGTTCCACAGCAAGCTGACCGAAGGTCACGTTGCAGGATTCGTTCAGCGCAGAACTGATATTCAGAGTACCGTGGGCGCGGCCGCAGGTGACCTTGTAACCGCCGATATCCACACTGCCGGAGCAGGTGAAGGATCTGTCCCAGATGCCGGAGAGATTTTCCAGCGAAGCGGTCGCTGTGACGACTTTGAAGGTGGAACCGGGGATAAACGTGGAAGAGAAGAACTTGTTGATATACGACCCTTCCGCAGCTTCTTCCTCCTGGTTGTACGGATCCGGCGCAGGGGAACTGACCATGCAGAGGATACGTCCCGTGGTGTAATCATATACTCCTACAAGGCCGTCGTAATCGCCCAACGCGTCCCGCGCGGTGCCGCAGAGATCAGCATCAATGGTGAGATACAGATCTCTTCCGCTCGTCGTCCCGACTCCGGTACCGGTAATGATATTGTAGCCGGTCAGTTTGCTGGCAAACGCCGAAAGTGCTCCGGTGCCGATGTGGCCTCCCGGATCGCCCACGGCATGAATGGTTCCCAGACGGATATCACGGTCGTCGCTGTAATGCCAGCCGTCGTCATAACTGGCCAGCCTGGTTCCCCGGATATCATAAATACTGCCCGCGCTGATCTGCCCGTCTGTATAAATATGGCTGTTGGAGCTGAAAGAAGCCCAGCTGCTTCCGTTGGCAAAGAACCGGTGGATGAAGGTAACCGTGCCGATAAGCAGCAGCAGGGACAGGATGAGGCAGATGTAGGTTCGTCTCGTTATCTTTTTCATTCGTTCCGCCCCCAATCTTCCCCGTTTTCATCCAGCCGGTCGAACTGGCTCAGGAATTCATCGATTTCCCGGTCCTCATCCGTCTGTACCGGCGCCGGTGTAAAGTATTCATCGTCATAAAGTACTTCCCCGATTTCATCAAACTGACGGAGGAATGCGTCAATTTCGTTTTCATCTTCTGCCGCGTCAATTTTCCAGAATTCAGATATTTCTTCCGGCTCCGGCTCTTCCGGCTGCGGACGAGGACGAGGGCGGGGAACATAAACCGGTCTTTCTTCCCGGCGAGGGATCGGCTTGTCCTTCGGAGGGATGATAGAATCGTCCCGTTCCTCATGCTCCGGTACTGCGCCGAGCGCCGTTTTGCGGCGTACAGCGAAGCTGGCGTCCTGTCTGGTATCCGCTGCCTTCAGGAAGGCCAGCAGGCCCCAGGAGGCGATCATGCTCGATCCGCCGCAGGACACGAACGGGAATGTAACACCGGTCAGCGGAAGGAGGTCTACAGAACCGAAGACGTTGAGAATCGTCTGGAACACAAACAGGGATGTAGCCGCGCAGGCAGCGATGGTATAGTACGAAGAACGCCCGGTCTGCACGACCCGGAATGCGAAGACCGACATGGTAACGATAATGGAAACGGTCAGCACGGCGATGATCAGGCCCCATTCCTCGCAGATAATGCCCAGTACCAGGTCGGTATTGGAAGCGGCCACATTGTGCAGCCAGCCGTTGC
>JAFWDF010000037.1 GCA_017534025.1 Bacillota bacterium | reverse complement strand
ACCCGCTTCTGTCGGGAGGAATTTCCTTCCTCTGTGACGCCGGCGCCAATGCGGAGTGTAAACCTTCGCATCTGGTGCAGTTTGCCAGAATGGGCAGTTTGTATATGGAAAAGGTGTTGGGCGTGGAAGCGCCCCGTGTCGGTCTCATTAACATCGGCACTGAAGAACGCAAAGGCACCACCGTGCTGAAAGAGACCTATCCTCTGCTGAAGGAAAGCGGGCTGAATTTCATCGGGAATATCGAAGCCCGTGAGATTCCTTACGGTGCAGCGGATGTCATGGTGTGCGACGGGTTTACCGGAAATAATATTCTGAAACTGACCGAAGGCATGGCAAAGTGTTCCTTCGACCTGATTAAAGCCCTGTTTACTAAAAATGCGGCGACGAAGCTGAGTGCGCTGATGATGTCCGGACAGCTCCGGGATCTGAAGAAACTGGTGGATTATTCCGAATACGGCGGCGCGCCGATGCTGGGTGTGCGTGGCTGTGTGGTGAAAATGCACGGTGCATCTGATGCCGAAGCTGTGAAAAACGCGATTCTGAACGGGCGGGTCTATGTGGAAAACGATGTGGTCGGCCTGATTGAAGAGGCGGTGCGCGTAACGGAAACGAACGAGGACGAGGCGTATGGAGTGGAATGAAGTGCGGGCGGCGGAGCTTTCCGCCCGCCTGGGATATACGTTCCGGGATGCAAACCTGCTGCGCCATGCGCTGACCCACAGTTCCTACGTGAATGAACACGGCGGCAGTTACCGTGATAATAATGAGCGACTGGAGTTCCTCGGCGACGCCTTTTTTGACGCGGTGATCGCCGAGGAACTGTATATGCGGCTGGGACAGCAGGAAGAAGGTGTTCTGAGCCGGATCCGGTCGAAGGTGGTCTGCGAACAGTCTTTGCTCCGGAAGGCGGAAGAAATCAGTCTGCCGGACTATCTGTTTATCGGCCGCGGCGAAGAAAAAATGCTGCAGAGCCGGAAGAGCCGGTCCATTGTGGCAGATGCCATGGAGGCGGTTCTGGGAGCCGTTTTTCTGGACGGCGGTTATGAAGCTGTAAAGAAGGTGGCCGGAACTCTGTTCCGGGATATTCTGGAGGAAGCGCTGTCCGGGCGGCTGGAACAGGATTACAAGACTCTGATCCATGAAAAAATGCAGGCGGGCGGCATGCAGCCTCCACAGTACCGGATTATCGGCGAAGAGGGGCCGGATCATGATAAAACTTTTTTTGCGGTGCTGGAGGCGGATGGCCGGATTATCGGAGAAGGCAGCGGAAAAACCAAGAAACAGGCAGAACAGTATGCCGCGAAGCAGGCGCTGGAAACAGTATCATTAACAGAATAAAACGGCAGACCTTCCGGTTGGGCAGGCAGTCCGGACGGAATATGGAGAGTACAGATGGGAATCGACATTGAAAAGAAATCCTTCTTTGGAAGATTGAAGGAAGGATTGAAAAAAACGAAAGACGGCATGGTCGGCAGCATCGAGGACGTCATTTTTCAGCGTCCGAAAATCGATGAAGAAATGCTGGAGGAACTGGAGGAAACTCTGATTCTGTCCGATATCGGCATGGACACGACCATGAAGATCATCGCCCGGCTGAGAAATGATATCAAGCAGGAAAAACTGGATACGCCGGAAAAGGTCCGGGATCAGCTGAAAAGTATCATTGCAGGAATTCTTGAAGGCGAGCAGGATCACGGGCTCACGCAGGAGCTTCCGCTGGTGATTCTTATGGTAGGGGTCAACGGGACGGGCAAAACCACGTCCATGGCCAAGATTGCACACCGTCTGCAGCAGGAAGGGAAATCCGTTCTTTTTGCGGCGGCGGATACCTTTCGGGCAGCGGCTGCGGAGCAGCTGGAAATCTGGGGCGACCGGCTGGGCGTTCCGGTGATCCGGCATGCGGAGGGAGCGGATCCGTCGGCGGTCATTTTTGATGCGGCCGGCGCGGCGAAGTCCCGCGGAATCGATGTGCTGATCTGTGATACGGCAGGCCGTCTTCAGAATAAAAAGAACCTCATGAGTGAGCTGGAAAAGATGAACAAGGTCATCGACCGGGAGTTCCCGGAGGCGGCCAGAGAAACGCTGCTGGTGCTGGATGCCGGAACAGGAAAAAACGCGGTATCCCAGGCGGAATTGTTTAATGAAACGGCGAAGATCACCGGTATTGTTCTGACGAAGCTGGACGGCACTGCCAAGGGCGGCATTGTAATCACCCTGGCGGATCAGTTCGGATTCCCGGTAAAATATGTCGGAGTCGGAGAGGGAATGGAGGATCTGCAGGAGTTCGATCCGCAGGCATTTGCAGACGCTTTGTTTGACGCAGACCGCAGTGGTGAAGAAGAAGCGGAAATCGCGGAAGCGGACCGCAGCGGAGAAATCGCGGAAGGCGTGGAAATCGAAGAAGATCCGGAGCGTTCAGAAAGGACGGATACAGATGAGTAAGCCGGTAGTTGCCGTAGTCGGCAGACCGAATGTGGGAAAATCCACACTTTTTAACAGACTGATCGGGAAGAGGCTGTCCATAGTAGATGATACACCGGGCGTAACCCGGGACCGGATCTACGCGGAAACCGAATGGAGAGGCATTCCCTTCATTTTAATTGATACCGGTGGTATTGAGAGTGATACGGAAGATATCATTCCGGCGCAGATGCGCGCGCAGGCCGAGGTGGCTATTGATACGGCGGATGTCATTGTGTTTATCGTTGACGGTAAAGCCGGCATGACCTCCGCAGACCGGGAAGTGGGCGAAATGCTCATGCGGAAGGCCAAGAATGTGATCCTGACGGTGAACAAGGCGGATACGCCGGATCTTCCGGACTCGTTCTATGATTTTTACGAGCTGGGGCTGGGTGATCCCGTGGCTGTTT
>JAFWDF010000036.1 GCA_017534025.1 Bacillota bacterium | reverse complement strand
GGATCAACGCGAAGGCAGATAAATACCGGCCGAAGGCGGTTCCGGAATTCGTGGAAAATGCACATCCTGCCAAGCGGCATGAGATCCGGCTGGGCGACCGGGTCAATGTAGTCAGTCTCGGCCAGAAAGGGACCGTGGCGGCACTGCCGGACAGCCGGGATGAGCTGCAGGTTCAGATCGGCCTGATGAAACTGCGGGTTCCGCTTTCTGACATTACCAAATATGATGATCATGGCGTACAGCAACGCTTTGAAAAAACCAGGTACGGCAAAATGTACCGGGATAAGGCGATGGCCATTTCTCCTGAAATCAATGTGATTGGAAAAAATCTGGAGGAAGCGGTGATCGACGTGGATAAATATCTGGATGACGCGTATATGTCCGGCCTCGGGCAGGTGCGGGTCATTCACGGACGGGGCAGCGGCGTGCTTCAAAAAGGACTGCACGATCTGTTCCGCCGGCATGCGCATGTAGATTCCTTTGCTTTTGCGGACTATCGCGACGGCGGGGAAGGCGCCACTGTGGTTACGCTCAGACAATAACGCAGAGAAACGTACACGGAATGGAGAATACAACATGAAAGATCTTAAAAAACTGACTGCCGGTATTCTGGCAGAAAAACTGGAAGGCCTGGATGCCGCGGACATTGAAAAGATGATTGAAACGCCGCCGGACAGCACCCTCGGAGACTATGCGTTCCCGTGCTTCCGCCTGGCAAAGATGTTCCGGAAAGCCCCGCAGATGATTGCGCAGGAAATTGCGGAGCAGCTGGCCGGCGAAACGGCTTTTCATGAAGTCCGCAATGTCAATGCGTATGTCAATTTCTTCATGAACCGGGCGGAAGCCGAGGCGGATGCCGTGGTGGATGTCCTGGAGAAAAAAGACGAGTTCGGACGCAGTGATCTGGGCGCGGGGAAAACGGTCATTGTGGAGTTTTCTTCGCCGAATATCGCCAAGCCATTCCACATCGGGCATCTGCGGAGTACGGTTATCGGCAATTCCATTAATAAAATATACGATGCCCTGGGCTATGATGTGGTGCGCATCAATCATCTGGGGGACTACGGCACGCAGTTCGGCAAGATGATTGTGGCCTACCGCAAGTGGGGCAGTGAAGAGGACGTCCGCAGAGAGCCGATCAAGTCTCTGCTGAGCTATTATGTCCGCTTCCACGATGAAGCTGAAAAGGATCCGTCACTGGAGGATGAAGCCAGAGCGACGTTTGCCCGGCTGGAACAGGGAGAAAAAGAGGAGACGGAACTCTGGAAATGGTTCCGCGAGGAGAGTCTCCGGGAATTCACGTATGTATATGATCTTCTGGGAATAGAATTCGACTCCTATGCCGGCGAAAGCTTCTATTCCGATAAGATGGACCGGGTCATTGACATTATGAACGAGAAGGGCATCCTGCAGGAATCGCAGGGCGCACAGATCGTTGATCTCAGTGATTATAATATGCCTCCGGCCATTATCCGGAAGAAGGACGGGTCGACGCTGTATATCACAAGAGATATTGCCGCGGCGCTCTACAGAAAAGAAACCTATGATTTCTTTAAGAATATTTATGTGGTCGCCTCCCAGCAGAACCTGCATTTCAGCCAGTGGTTCAAGGTTATTGAACTGATGGGATTCGACTGGTCGGAGCAGTGTGTGCATGTGCCGTTCGGCATGGTGAGCCTGGAAAGCGGTACGCTGTCCACCCGTAAAGGGCAGGTGGTGTTCCTGCTGGACGTGCTCAATAAATCCATTGAACGGACCAGAGAGATCATTAAAGAGAAAAATGTTCCGGCGGAAGCGCTGGAGCAGACCGCGAAGGATGTGGGCGTCGGTGCCGTGGTATTCAACGAGCTCTCCAACAACCGGATCAAGGATTATGTGTTCTCCTGGGACAAGGTGCTGAACTTTGACGGAGAAACCGGTCCGTATGTGCAGTATACCCATGCCCGGGCTTCCAGCGTGCTGCGGCGTACGGAGGAAGATGTGAAGGCGCTGTACGAAGGGTCTGCCGTGCCGGATATGGCGCTGGCGTCGTCGGACGCAGCGTATGAGCTGATGAAAGCCGTGCGGAAATTCCCGAAGATTGTGGAAGAAGCCGGCGAAAAGTATGAACCGTCCGTCATTACCAGACACATCATCGATGTGGCACAGTATTTTAATAAATTCTATCATGACGAACACATTCTGGTCGAAGACCGGGAGGAACGGCTGGCAAGACTGGCCGTGACGATTGCCGCGAAGCAGACCATTAAAAACGGGCTCGCCCTGCTTGGCGTAGCGGCGCCGGACAGAATGTAATTGTAATACAGGAGGATGCCGTATGAGATACGAAGGCGATATTTACAGACCGCCCAGTGAGGCCTACAGTTATATCCTGCAGGTAACCATCGGATGCGCCCACAATAAATGTACTTTCTGCGGTTCATTTAAGGCGAAAAAGTTTCGCATGCGCCATCTTGATGAGATTTTTGAAGACCTGCGCATGGCCAGGCGGTATTACCGGAAGGTGGGAAGAATCTTCCTGGCGGACGGGGATGCGCTCGTTTGCAAGAATTCCTTTCTGCTGGCAATCCTGAAAGAGATTGAGGATCTGTTCCCGGAATGCGAGCGGGTGACCATTTACGGCCGCGCGAAGGATATTCTCCGGAAGACCGACGAGGAGCTGCTGGAATTAAAAGCGCATAATCTGAAAATGATCTACATGGGCGTGGAATCCGGAAATCCGGAAATCCTGAGAAGAATCAACAAGGGCGAAACAAGAGAAGAAATGATCGCGGCAGTGAGAAAATCCGAGGGCCTGGGGATTCCGACCTCGCTGACTTTCCTGTCGGGTATTGGCGGCAGGGAAATGTGGCGTGAAAATGCCATTGACACGGGCACAATTATTTCGGAAATGGAACCGTCCTACGCCAGCTTTCTGACGCTGATGATCGTGCCGGGCACACCGCTGCACGAGCAGTATATGCGCGGGGAATTCGAACTGCTGCGTCCGGATGAGGTGCTGAAGGAAGCGGAACTCATGCTGGAAAACATTAATCTCAAAAAAACCTGTGTTTTCCGCAGCAATCACGCGTCCAATTATGTTTCGCTGAAGGGAGACCTGCCGCAGGATAAGGAAGCGATGATCCAGTCCCTGCGCGTGGCGCAGCAGCACAGTGAATGGTGGAAGGATGAGCGGTACCGCCGCCTGTAGCCGGACAGCAGGTGAATTATGAATGACCGACTGAACAAATACTTTTTAGATAAGGTAGATGAATACAAATTCATAGAGCTCATGCCGGACTATCTGAAGCGGATGCGGATCGATTTCATGCGCGGCGTGCCGATTCCGCTGAGCAATGTGGATCTGGAAAAGCTGGCCAGGGACCGGCAGATCAATGCGGATCTGTTTATCTGGGGGATGCTGCGTGTGATCGGCATCAACCCGGAGTTTGAGTATGTTCCCAAATATGTCAAGCTGCTCACTTACATGAAAGAGGATGTGGGCAGCATGGCGGTGCATATGGGAATTACGCTGGCCAATACAGAAGCCCTGACGGATGCGGCGCTGTTTTTCCGGGCCGCTCTGGTGATCGATCCGGAGGACCGGGATGCTTTGTATAATTATATGCTGGTCTGCCGGAATCTTTACAGCGGGAGCGATGACAAAGAATATGTCGCGGATTTCAAGCAGGAAGTATTC
>JAFWDF010000035.1 GCA_017534025.1 Bacillota bacterium | reverse complement strand
GGAGGTTTCCACCATGAAAAGTTTCAGAGAAAGAATCGCAGAATCCAGATCCAAAGTAGCGGAGCTCGCCGGAAAAATCCGCCGGGCGGACAAGAGCGCCGAGATTGCCGAACTGCTCGACAGTGAAGAAATCAAAGAACGCTTGGGTGATCTGGAAGCCGCTGTAGAATTGATGGATGAAGCAGCTGATGAAAAAGTCGACGAAGGACTGGCCGCCGCGGAAGGCCGCCTCAATGCAGCCAGAGAAAGTGCCCGCCTGGCCGGTGAAAAACTGAAAGGAAAGCTGAATTCCGCCATTCTGAGAGCGCAGATGAATGTCAATGCCGCGAGAGACAAAATTGCGGACAAGAAAGAAGCCGCCGATCAGGAAAAAGCGGCGCAGCGCATCCTGGATCTGCTGGATTATGCGGATGAATGCCAGGATCTGGCTGCCAGCGCTTCCGCCGAAGCGGAAAGAGCCATGCTCGAAGCGGCGCAGGAAGCCATCGAGTACAGAAAAAAATACGAAGAATAATTCCATATTCGATTTTTCAGGGTTCTGTGAGTCTCCGGAGATTCACAGAACGGACGAAGAAGAGCCCCGCGTTCCACGCGGGGCTCTTAGTTTATGCAATAATATGAATCCTCCGGAGCCGGTCCTCTATGCGGCGTCCGTTACAACGCAAACCGCTTGCGGAATTCTTTGTAGTGACGTTCAAATTCCGGCGAGCGCTGTTCCTTAATCTGGGTCAGATACTCGTGCGTATCGAAAGACCCTTCATCCAGTTCGATCATGGCAACCGCAATATTGGAACAGTGATCGGAGACTCTCTCGTAATTTGTGATCAGATCATTAAATACGAATCCGTGACTGATCGTGCATTCGCCTCTCTGCAGCCGTTCCACATGGCGGAGCTTCGCCTCGTCACAGATATCATCGATGACCTCTTCCAGCGGTTCCACCTGTTCTGCCAGCTTGAAATCCTCGTTTAAAAACGATTCTACAGTGATCCGCAGTGTAAACCGGGTCGCTTCAGTCACCATTGCCAGATCATGCACTGCCTCTTCCGAAAAATTCAGCTTTTTTTCAAATATTTCCTGTGCATTTGATGCAATGTTCATCGCGTGGTCGGAAATTCTTTCAAAATCGGACAAGGTATGAAGGAACTTGGAAGCTTCCCTGCTCTGCCGCTCGGTCAGCTCCTGGGAAGCCAGGCTGACCAGGTAGGATCCCAGCGCGTCTTCATAATGGTCACCGGCATCCTCGAGTTCCTGCACCCGTTCAAATCCCTGAACAGTGTAATGTTCCACCAGCTGGGCCGCTTCCCGGATGGATTCTTCCGCTTTTTCCGCCATTTCGCAGATCGTGATCCGGCTCTGCTCGATGGCCAGCGCCGGGTGGTTCAGAAAGCGCGTTTCCAGCCGCAGTGCCGGGTCCCTTTCATCCGGCGGACCGCTCGGCACAAAGAATGCCGCAACAGCTGCCAGCACATCTACAAATGGTGCCAGCAGACAGATCATGACCAGCCGCATGAGCGTATTCACCAATGCCAGCGAAACCGGATCCATTACCATATCCATGAAGGAAAACCGGATAATCGCATTGGCAATATAGAAGATCGAGGCAAACAGCATTACCCCCATAAATGTAGAGACAAGATAGCTCACCGCCGTTCTCTTACCGGGGATGCCCGCGCCCAGCGCAGACAGGAGCACCGGCAGGGAGGCACCGATGGAAATACCCATCAGCAGCGGCAGAGCGGAACTCAGCGTCATGGCTCCGGTAACGGACAGCGCCTGTACAATACCTACTGCCGCAGATGCAGACTGCAGAATCATGGAGAGCGCAATGCCCGCCAGAATGCCGAATACAGGAAGTGTCATGGAAGTAAGCATGGATGTAAACCATGGCTTATCCCCCAGATCGCTTACGGCGCCGCTCATGGTGCTCATGCCGAACATCAGCACCGCAAAGCCCATCAGAATGTCCCCTATGTGCTGTTTTTCCGGTGTTTTTCCGAACATGCGCAGCAGAATACCGATAATGGCAACAATGCCTGTAATCGTTGCCGTGGAGAGAATGCCCGACACTCCACTGCCCGCATCGATGTAACTGAGACAGATGATCCAGCCGGTAATACTGGTACCGAGGATCGCTCCGAGTATAACCGGAATCGCCTGCCGGATTTTCATCATTCCCGCGTTAACGAACCCGACTACCATAACCGAAGTAGCGCTGGAGGACTGAATTACCGCTGTAACCCCCGCGCCCAGCAGAATGCCGCGCAGCGGCGTCCCTGTAAGCTTGAACAAAACCGGCTCCAATTTGTTGCCGGATACTTTTTTCAGTCCGTCTCCCATCAGCATCATGCCGAACAAAAACAGCGCGACACCGGACAGCAGGCTGATGATCTGTGAAATTCCCATACTCTGAATCCTCCTGCAAACCCATTCCATTGAGTTATCTGAAGTAGTACAATAATTATCATAACCCGCTTATGTAAAATTTATTAATATGCTTTTGTTAAATCTGTGTTAAATCGCGGGCTTGGATTGTATGCCGGGAAAGCTCTGTGCTAAGATATTACCGTATGAAATCCGGAATACGCGCACCGGCACGATCCCGTGCGCGCCCGGCAGGCAGGCAGCGGCAGGCTGCCGGAAATGAAATAACAGGTGGACTCATTGATATATTTACTGGAAGATGAAGAAAGTATCCGGAAGCTGGTCATTTACGCCCTGGAAAGCCAGGGCTTCCGGGCCAGAGGATTCGAAACACCGGCCGCCTTTCGCGAAGCGCTGAAACAGGAGCTGCCGGAACTGATTCTGCTGGACATCATGCTGCCGGAGGAAAACGGTATCAGCATACTGAAATCGCTTCGGAAAGACCCTGCGGCGAAATTTGTGCCGGTGATCATGCTGACGGCAAAAAATACGGAGTACGACCGGGTGGAAGGGCTGGATGCCGGTGCGGATGATTATATATCCAAACCGTTCGGAATGATGGAAATGGTTGCGCGGGTGCGCGCCGTCATGCGCCGGGCATCGGTCAAACCGGCCCGCTCGGAATACCGTGCCGGCATTTTGTATGTAAGCCCGGAACGGCATGAAGTAAAAGTGGACGGAAAAAATGTTACTTTGACATATAAGGAGTTCCTCCTTCTGGAGCTGTTTCTGGAGCACCGGAACCTCGTTCTCACCCGGGAGATCCTGCTGGATAAAATCTGGGGGCTGGGCGTAGAACGGGAGAACCGCACGCTGGATGTTCACATTCATTCTCTCAGGGCCAAGCTCGGACCGGCCGGCCATTATATCCAGACGATCCGGGGCATCGGCTATTTATTCTCGGAGGATCAGTCATGATAAAAACCATTTTTCGAAATGCATTTCTGATCGGCATCTCTGTCCTTCTGATCTGCGGACTGCTGTTTTTCGGCATCCAGTACCGGCAGATTCAGGATACAAACCTGGCCGAGCTGCGCCTGGAAGCGGAATATGCTGCAAAAGGACTTATGAACAGCGGAGAGGATTATCTGAAAACGCTGAGTGACGTCAACCGCATCACATGGATTGCCAAAGACGGAACCGTTCTTTTTGATAATATGATTTCGCTCCCTATGGACCCGCAGAATGCCTGTCCGGAGGTTGCCGGCGCATTGCAGCAGGGCGAAGGGGAAAGCATCCGTACATCCGACAGCAGCGGCAAATCCATGATGTATTACGCGCTGCGCTGCTCTGACGGAACCATCCTGCGCCTGAGCCGCCCGCTCAGCGTCACGAGAAGCGCTTTGCTGGCCGTCAGCCCGGTTCTCTGGGTCCTGGTGCTGGTACTGTTGATTTCCGCCGTGCTCTCACTGCGCATGGCGCAGCAGATCGTCCGGCCTATCAACGATCTGGATCTGGAAAATCCGAACCGCCATATCTATCCGGAGCTGACGCCTCTGGTAGACAAACTCCTGGAACAGAATCTGGCCATCCAGGAAGAAGTTGCTCAAAGAGAGGATCTTCGCCGGGAGTTTTCCGCCAATGTATCCCACGAATTAAAAACGCCTCTGACATCCATTTCCGGCTTTGCGGAACTGATGTCGGAAGGCGTAGTTTCCGGTGAAAAGATGCAGGAATTTTCCAGCGACATCTACCGGGAATCCCAGCGGCTGATTTCGCTGATCGATGACATTATCAAACTGTCCCGGCTGGATGAAGACGCAGAAGGTCCGCAGAAGGAAACCGTGGATCTGTATGAGCTCTCCTCCGGCGTTCTGGACAGTCTGCGCAAAATCGCCGAAAAACAAAACGTGGATCTCTATCTCACCGGCGGTCCCGCTGCGGTTTCCGGAATCTACCGGCTGCTCTATGAGATGATCTACAATCTCTGCGACAACGCCATCAAATACAATCGTCCGGGCGGCAAAGTCACCGTCAATACCGTGACGGAAGATGACCGGGTGATTCTGACGGTTTCCGATACCGGCATCGGTATCCCGCCGGAACATCAGAAACGGGTTTTCGAACGATTCTACAGAGTCGACAAAAGCCATTCCAAATCCGTAGGCGGTACCGGGCTGGGACTGTCCATTGTCAAACACGGCGCCCAGTTCCACGACGCGGAAATTCAGCTGGAAAGCGAACCGGATTCGGGTACGGTGATGACTCTCACATTCCCGGCAGTGGCACATGACGAATCCTCTTCCGGATCAGCGCCAGTATAATCCTGCTTTTCTTTATCCCTTTTGCGACAGACCGGACAGCACCTTATACAGCAATCCATACAACTGCGCGGCCTCCTCTTCCTCCAGATCGATGCAGGAGGCCACCTGTTCCGGCACATGCGCAGCTTGTTTCCTCAGGGTCTCCCCTTCCGGTGTGGCTTCCACCAGCAGTACCCGTTCATCTTCCGATGACCGGAACCGGCGAATATAGTTCTTGCTTTCAAGGCTTTTCAGCACCGGGGACAAGGTCCCGGAATCCAGGAACAGCTTATTTCCCAGCTCCTTTACACTGATGACGCCTTCCTCCCATACTGCCATCATGGTTATGTACTGGGTATAAGTCAGATTCAGCGCCTTCAGATACGGTCCGTATTGTTTGATCACTTCCCTGGACGCCGCATACAGCGGAAAACAAAGCTGGTGTTCCAGCTTCAAATTATCGTATTCACTGCTCATTAAAAAGCCTCCTGTCCTGCCGCTTTACATTGTGCATAAATGTTGCTGCTGCCGGTATGCTTCTACAGGCACTGTTCGACCTTCGCCCGCAGCTCCTTCATATTCATCGGCTCAAACCGCCCCGCGATTTCTCCATTCCGGTCAATGAGGAACTTGGTAAAATTCCATTTGATATTGCCGTTGTGTTTATAATCCTTATCCATCTTTTTAACAACACCGGAGAGAACCAGCGCGGACGGTCCTTTTCCGAAGCCTTCAAAGGTCGTATTGGAGGTCAGCCACTGATACAGCGGAATCGCGTTTTCTCCATTCACATCAATCTTGGAAAACTGCGGGAAAGTAATGCCGAAACGGCCGGTGCAGAAAGTATAGATTTCCTCATCCGTTCCCGGCGCCTGGTCGCCAAACTGATTGCATGGGAAATCCAGAATTTCAAATCCGCGTTCCCGGTAATCATCGTACATTTTCTGCAGTTCTTCATACTGCGGCGTAAATCCGCAGCCCGTCGCCGTATTCACCACAAGCAGCACTTTGCCCTTATAATCCGCAAGGGATACCTCACTGCCATCCTGTGCCTTCACTGTAAAATCATAAATACTCATAATGTTTCTCCTTTACCCCTGTTTTAAATATATTGAATGAAAAATGCTATTTAATTGAACTCAATTTAATTTTGCACAATTTTTTATTATTGTCAACATCTTTTTTGATTTTTTATAATAATGATCTTTTCTGACGCGCAAATCACCAGTGAACCTGAAAAAGCCGCCGGACACTATGGCGGCTGCATAAAAAACTCCAGCGGTTTCCCACTGGAGCAAGTGTTTACGACCCCGCTGCTGCTCAAAACAGCAACGGGGTTTCTTTTTGTTTAATGCTGCCCGCCGTCAGTATTCGGCGAGATCTTTTTCTTCTTTAACAATAATGATATAAGCCCCGGGTTTCAGCTGCTTCATCAGGCTGAGCATGCTGTCTTCCCGCAGGCTGACGCATCCGGCCGTACTCCAGGAACGGCTGCCTTTACAATGTATAAAAATGGCGCTGCCTCTTTCCGGTACATAAGGATCCCGGTTGAACCCGATCTCAACCGCATATTTATACTGCGGATAATCTATCAGATGCTCCCCTATAAGTTTTTTTGTACTCTCCATCCAGCCATTGGTCGCATCGGCCCAGTAGGAATTCTTTGTAATCTGTCTGTACTCCAGAGCGGTTCCCGGATTTGTTCCAGTTCCAAAGGCTATTCCAATAGGAAATGCCCCGATCGGCGTCGTCAGGGAACCCATTTTCCGGCTGTCGGCATCCGCAAAGCCCTTGCTCCCGTAACCGCAGTAGGTATCCATCAGTTTTCGCCAGGAGCCGTCCTCTGCCCGGCACCAGAAAGTCAGCGTATGGCCGGTGACCAGCACAATCTGCCCGCTGCGTTCCGCCGTCCGGCTGTTTTCAACAGCAGCGCGGAGCGCTGTCATTAACCTGCCTTTCGCGTCAAACCGATACGTTTTTCCGCCGGACTGCACAGACCGGTTGACCGCAATCGTGCCATTATCATTAATATAATAGGTATAGCCGTCAAAATCGTAAAAACCCGCAGGCCCGGAAATCAGCGCATTGCCGTCACTCAGATAAGCCCTGCCCTCCAATGTGACCAGGCCTCTGGCGGCTTCTCTGTATAACGCATAGCCTTCTTCCCTCGCATGGTAAATCATACGATTAATAAGATAATAGCCGGCACTGTATTTTTCCGGCCTGCCGGCAGCATCCACCGTAAAACATAATCCTCCGGCAGCATGCAGCCCCTGTGACAGGCCGGTCGATTCTTTCTGATAATCGGTCCAGAT
>JAFWDF010000034.1 GCA_017534025.1 Bacillota bacterium | reverse complement strand
GCCGATGGCCGTGCGCTCCAATTCCACCACATCGTGTCCGACGGCCTGAAACATACGGCGTACCTGATGATTGCGCCCTTCACTGATCTGAATTTTCACCACCGAAGAAGCGTTATTCTGCCGCAGGATTTCCACCTCCGCAGGCATGGTTTTCCAGGCGTCTCCGATATCTACCCCCCGTTTCAGCGCCGCTGCATTGGCCATTGTGAACAGGCCCTTCACGGTGGCTACATAGGTCTTGTAGATTTTTTTTGACGGATGCATGAGCCGGTTTGCCAGGTCGCCGTCATTGGTAATGATCAGCAGGCCGGAAGTGTTATAATCCAGCCGTCCGACCGGATAAATCCGTTCTTTAATGTCCGGCATGAGATCCAGTACCGTCGGTCTGCCGTGATCGTCCGAAACCGTAGTAATGTACCCTACCGGCTTGTTCAGCATATAATATACCATTCGTTTTTCCGGATGGATCACCTGCCCGTTCACTTCCACTACATCGCCGTCTTTGACATCGCTTCCGATTCCCGCCGGCTGTCCGTTGATCCGGACTTTTCCCGCGGCAATCAGTTCATCTGCCTTTCTCCTAGAGGCTACGCCGCTGTGCGCGATATATTTATTCAGTCTCATTTATATCACCGTATTCTTTCACAAGTAGATCATCCAGATACAACAATTCGTCCAGCCGGTGCAACGATCCGAAACTCAGCTCCTGCCCGAAACGAATCGCATCCCGGGCATTTTTACTGTAGGCCTTCCAGGATACACTTTTATTTTTAAACGTCAGCGTTCCCGGATCTCCGCTGCAGATAAAATCCGCCCATGCCCGGTTCATGCATTCTGCCAGTTCTTCGCCTTCTTCATTATCACCGCCCACCGGCCGTAGGAAACGATGAAAAACATAATGCAGCTCTGCAATATGCCGCACGCCCTGGCCCTGCCGGCGCAGCGCATCCGTCAGATAATCAAAATGGTAACAGTACACGCGGCCGCCGGAGTCCGCCAACCGGTCGCCATACGGCAGCATGGAAGCAGAGAACGATGAGAGTCCGATACTTTCCGCCATCCGGTCATACGGAGTATGGGACGCATCAACCGGATACCGGGCGGCCAGTTCCTCCCAGTGATGCGGATAATGGTCCTTCAGCAGATCCAGATAATCCTCTTCCGAGGCATACGGATCTGCAAACATCGTGCCTTCATCCGTATTAAATCCGAACAGCAGGTCGACTTTCGCACTGATTTCCTCCGGATCCGGCAGCCGGTCCTCTCCGTACAGCCACACGCCAGCCGCAGGATCGGAATACAGTCCCCGCAGGCTTCCGTCCTGACGGACAAACCATCGCAGAAGCAGTTCTTCCGCCGGTATTTCCCGCAGCTTCCGAAGTCCTTCGGCAGAATCCTCCGCCCCCAGCTCTTTTGCCAGGGCACGGCATCCTTCCAGCATGATCCGGTAATTATCCCTTCCATATTTGGTTTTTACAGCACAGCCGCGGGCCGTACCGCTCTCCAGTATGGCTCGCTGGAACCATTTGCCCGCCGCATCGGTATGAAGCATCAGAGAAACCAGAAAGGCCCCTGCTGACTCACCGCCCAGCGTCACGTTATCCGGATCGCCTCCGAAGGCACGGATATTGCGGTGGATCCATTCCAGCGCCTTGTACACATCGGAGATACAGTAGCCCCCTGTCACGTTTCTGCCGGATTCCTCCTGCAGGCTTTCCAGGGTCATGGCGCCGAATACACTGAGACGGTAGTTGATATTGACATACACAATACCGCGCTCCGCAAACGCGCGTCCGTCATAAAGCGGCACACTGTTTCCGCCCATTTCAAACGCGCCGCCGTGCACAAATACATACACCGGAAGCAAAACGTCTGTCCGTATGGTTTCGTGATCGCCCTCCTGCATAGCCGGAGCCGGCGTCCGCACATTGAGATACAGGCAGTCTTCCGAAGTTCCCGAAGCAACCCGCGGATTCCCGCCGTAATCATAGGTGATCTGAAGGCAGGCAGGCGCGTCTTTCAAAGCCGGCCGGATGCCCTCCCAGGGTTCCGGATCTGCAGCTTCGCGGAAACGGCGTTCCCCGGTCGGCGGTGCCGCGTACGGCACGCCCAGAAACAGATATCCATTATTCTTTTTTTTACCTTCCAGAATTCCGTATTCCGTCTTTGCTGTAATCATAAATCCCGCTTCCTGTAATTAACTGCGTTATAGACCGGCAGCCAGGCATCTGCCTGCCGGATCAATGTCCCTGCAAGTCATCCGCCGTCTGCAGCAGCCTCAGTTTCTCGGACCGTTTCAGCCGCTTGATCCCGGCTTCCCGCCGCAGGGCGTCTTCCCTGGAATCCAGCTCTTCCAGATAGACCAGTTCCACCGGCCGGCGGCTTTTCGTATATTTCGCGCCTTTTCCGCTGTTGTGTTCTGCCAGGCGACGCGCCGGATCCGTGGTCCATCCGGTGTACAGAGACCCGTCCCGGCAGCGGACCATATACACATAATTCCGCCGCTCAGCGGTGCAGGTCTTCTTCATTGCGCTTCTCACGGAGCATTAAATTATCGACTGCGTCCGGGCCTTTGACATTGCCGCGGATTACCTGGAACAGCTGCTCCGTGATCGGCATTTCCACGCCCCGTTCTTCCGCCAGGCGGTGAACCGCTTCCGTGGTATAGATGCCTTCCACCACCATGCCGACTTTTTCTATCGCCTCTTCCGGAGTCAGTCCTTCGCCGATCAGAATACCGCAGCGCCGGTTCCGGCTGTGCATACTGGTGCAGGTCACGATCAGGTCGCCGATGCCGGTCAGGCCCATGAATGTCGGCCGCCGGCCGCCCAGATTTTCTCCCAGCCGGGCCATTTCCGTCAGGCCGCGGGTCATCAGCGCCGCTTTGGCATTGTCGCCGTATCCCATACCGTCGGAGATACCCGCTGCCAGTGCGATGATATTCTTCAGGGCACCGCCGATTTCCACACCGGTGACATCATCATTCGTATAAACCCGGAGACTGGCGGACATGAACAGGTCCTGCACAAACCCGGCTGCCTCCGCATCCACTGAAGAGGAAACCAGTGTCGTAGGAAGCAGTCTGCCCACTTCTTCCGCGTGGGACGGACCCGACAGCGCCACAAAACGCAGATCCTTTCTGGACTCCTCCACAATTTCAGATATTCTTTTTAATGTTGCTATTTCAATGCCCTTGGCACAGTTCACCACAATGGATCCCTGCGGAATCATCGGGGAAGCCTGCCCGAAGACGCTCCGGAACACCTGCGTCGGTACCACAAAGACCGTCAGATCTGCATCTTCCAATGCCTCTGCCAGATCATGGACTGCAAAAATATTGTCCGGAAGAGCAACCCCCGGCAAATACTTCCGGTTTTCCCGCGCCGTCCGGATTTCCTCCATCGCGGATGCATTTCTGCCCCACAGCGCCACCCGGTGTCCGTTCGCAGCCAGCGCCGCGGCAATTGCGGTGCCCCAGCTGCCCGCACCGAGAACGGCAATCCTTTTCTCAGTCATTCTTTGTACCTTCTTTCTTCTTCCTGTCCAGAAAACCGATGGTCGGTTCTTCGTGATGGATCAGTCTCTGAATATTGCTCCGGTGACGCCAGAAGACCATCGCTCCGATGAACAATCCCCAGAATACGAGCGGCACACCATGCAGAATGCCGTAAGCAACCGGCAGTGAGACCGCCGCTGCCAGGGAACCCACAGACATTCTCTTGCTTAGCAGCGCGCCCAGAACCGCCGTAACCATGGCGATAAGCCCGATGCGCCAGTCCAGGATCAACAGAATACCGAACCCGGTGGCAATGCCCTTGCCGCCTTTCAATCCGTAAAAAGCCGGGTAAAGATGCCCCAGAAAAGCTGCCGTGCCAGCCGCATACGCTGCCAGCTCCGTGCCGCCGAAATACCGGCCGATCAGCACAGCGGCAACCCCTTTCAGAATATCGATTATCAATGTAATCACTGCGGATTTGGCTCCCAGAACCCGCAGCGTGTTGGTCGTTCCCGGATTGCCGCTGCCTTCCTTCCGGATGTCCACGCCCTGCAGACGGCCCATGATCGTCGCCGGCGAAATATTGCCCAGAAGATATCCGGCCGCCACGGAAAGAATCAGACGCAGAATGCTGCCGCTAGCCATCATATTTCTCTCCCTTCTCCCGGAAGACAAACTTTATCGAAGTCCCTGAAAAATCATACGCTTCCCGCAGTTTGTTTTCCAGATATCTCGAATACGAAAAATGCATCAGGTCCCGCTTGTTGATCATAAAGGAAAACAGCGGCGGTTTCACACCAACCTGCGACGCGTAATAAATGCGCAGCTGCTTTCCCTTATCCGAAGGCGGCTGTTTCATCATCATGGCATCCTCCAGAATGGCATTCAGCTGCCCGGTAGGAATCCGGAACGCGCGGTGCTCAGCCACCGCGGCTGCCATCTTGAGAATGTTCATCAGACGCTGCCCGGTGACCGCGGAAATAAACACCGCCGGCGCGTACGGCATGAACGGCAGCTCCGCCCGGATACGCCGCTCATACTTGCTCATGGTGTGGTTGTCTTTTTCCACCAGATCCCATTTATTTACAGCGACAATAATTCCCTTGCCGGCTTCATGCGCCAGTCCGGCGATCCGCTTGTCCTGGTCCGTGACCCCTTCCACGGCGTCGATCATCAGCACGCAGACATCACTGCGTTCAATGGCGGAAATAGCGCGGATAACGGAATAGCGCTCGATATTCTCATTAATATTCTTCTTCCGGCGGATTCCGGCCGTATCAATCAGCGTATAATGCCGCCCTTCATAATCAAAAGGCAGGTCGATGGAATCCCGGGTTGTACCGGCAATATTACTGACGATCACCCGTTTTTCACCGGTCATGGCATTGATGAGAGACGATTTGCCTACATTTGGACGGCCAATGACGGCGATCTTGATATCCTCGTCGTCGTCTTCCTGACCGGCGCTGTCCGGGAATCCTTCCACAACCCGGTCCAGCAGGTCGCCCAGCCCGAGCATATTGGCTGCGGAAACAGCCACGGGATC
>JAFWDF010000033.1 GCA_017534025.1 Bacillota bacterium | reverse complement strand
CGGCATAGCGATCGTGGCTCTGCCGGCAGGCATCATCACTGCTGAATATATGACGGCGCTGGAGAAGAATGAGGAAAAATAAAAATAGAGGGCGTAAGGATAATGGGAGGAAAACCATGGCACTGAGTTTTGAAGAACGCAAAAAAACGCTGATCGAATACCTGGACCAGATGGGGAAGGATCTGAACAGCAAAGCCGGCGCGGATATATTTGACGCGGAATTCATTGAGTTTACGGAAGATTATTTGCTGACAATCAGGTTCAATCTCAAGCCGTGGCAGAGAAATATATTCGGCAATCTCTGGGGCGGGTTGATCTGCCATTATATTGATTATACGACCGGTCCTGCCTCCTGGGCAGCCGGGGGATGCCAGCCGATCGGCACGGTGGATATCGATGTGAACTTTATCCGGGGTGTGGGTGAGAATATAGATCATCTCTTCGTAAAGGCAAAGGTGATCAGCATCGGGCGCCGGGTGGTAGTCGCGCAGGCGGAAGTACTGGATCCGGAGGGCTGGCTCATAGCGACAGCTACAACGAATACCGTCCGTCTGCTTCCGCCGGATGATAATCCTACACTCGCGGAGAACACGACGAAGTTGTGAGGGATGGTGCGCCTGGAGAATCGGATAGAATAAAGCAAACTGACCGTCAATAAAAAGACGGTCAGTTCTTGCAAAATGTACAGGACTGGCCGCCGTACACAAGGCGGACATCCTTAGTATCTATATGATACTACTCCTGCAGAGAAGTCAGCCATTTCCCGCAAGTCAAAAAACGGCTGAAAATCATTAACACTTAAATCAACAGAAATCAGAAAAGGGGTAAGGGAACATGAAAATTGCAGTCAGATATTATACGAAGACAGGGAATACAAAGCGTCTGGCGGAGGCTGTGGCGCAGGCGGCCGGTGTGGAGGCGCTGCCGCTGAGTGAACCGATTGCGGAACCGGTGGATATCCTGTTTCTGGGGAATTCCTATTATGCGTTCAGCATTGATCCGGAGGTTCGTAAGTTCGTCAAATCGCTCGACAAGGAGATGGTAGGCCGGATCGTGAATTTCGGGTCGGCGGCGATGCTGAATTCCACCTATAAAAAAGTGAAAGCGGAAGCAGATAAAGTCGGTATCCCGATGGATGACCGGGAATTCCACTGCAGGGGAGAATTCAAGGGACTGCACAAAGGGCGTCCGAACGAAGAGGATCTGCGGGCAGCGGCTGAGTTTACGAAGAAAATCACAGGTTAAGCTTGCCGGACGGATCTAACTGTACCGGACGGAACTGTCTGGACCGAAAAGGGAGAGGAGACACATTTCCATGGATATGAAAGAAGCGATGCGCCTGCCCGTCAACAGTATCATTAACACCATCCACCCGCACCCGACGATTTCGGAGGCCGTCCGTGAAGCGTTCATGGATGTGAAGGGCAACGCGGTGAATAAGATTTAGGCACGAAATATCATGCGCCGGTTCCTTTGCTGTGATATAATATGTATATTGATAATGATATCGTATCAACTATTCAACAGGAGGGTTGGAACCATGACAGATGAAGCTGTAAAATCCGCACTGGGCGAATCCGCGAAAAAAGCGGAAGATATGTTTAAAGACGAGGAAAAAACCAGAGGCTTCCTGAATGAAATCGAAAACAAGCTGGGGGATTTTCCTAAACTGGACAAAATCATGGACGACGTGAAGACCGTGATTGCCATGCTCCGCGATGTACTCAACAAGAAATATGATGCGCTGCCGGTTACGGCGATTGCTTCACTGCTGGGCGCACTGATGTATCTGCTGAAGGGCCGGGATCTGATTCCGGATTCGATTCCGGTAGCCGGCCAGTTGGACGACCTGGCCATCATGGTGCTGGCACTGAAGCTCTGCAGCGGCGATATTGAGAAGTATAAGAAATGGCGCGCGGAGCAGAAAGACAGCGGCCCGAATCTGCAGGTTTAACGGCAAACGTGCAGGTTGATTCCGTAACAACGGATTCATAGAGCTGTTTATGGGGGGATTCATATAGGGGAGATACGCAGGAAACAGAGGATCTGTGCTGTTCTGCGCGATCTCCCTTTTCATTTTTACGAATGCACTGGAGAGACATTAAAATGAAAAGAACTATACTGTTGTGCATAATGATGCTGATGTTAATGACTTTGCCCGCCGGGCCGCCGGTGCTGGCCGACGGCGGGTACCAGATGTATGATGAACCGGAATACTGGTATAAGGAGATCGGCGAGCCGGTTCCGGTTTCCGGCGGAAACATTTACACCCTCTGGGGGGACCGGCTGATCGGCAGCGACAAAACGATTACGGAGGCAGTCATTCCGGATACCGTCGCGAGTATTGGCAGAATTGCTTTTTCGGATTGTACCTGGCTGGAAAAAATAGTGATTCCTGCCAGTGTAACGGACATCAGCAACGACTGCGTGTTTTTAAACTGCCAGTCATTAACAGAGATCGTTGTAGATCCGGCAAATCCGGCGTTCTGCAGTGTGAACGGAGTTCTGTTCAGCAAGGACAAGTCCCGGCTCCTCTATTATCCGGAAGGCAAAAGGGATGCATCCTGGACACTGCCGGCCGGTGTGCAGACCGTGGATAGCATGGCGTTTTCCCGCTGCCGGTACTTGAAATCCTGGCAGGTGGAGAAGGGCAGTGCAGGCTGGACTGCTTCGGACGGCGTCCTGTATAACCGGGACATGACGGAACTGATCAGTTATCCTGCCGGGAAGGAAGCGGATACGTTCCGCATTCCGGAAACAGTTTCAAAAATTGACCAGTATGCATTTTCCGGCTGTCCGGTACGGCATATCGATTTCCCGGCCGGCCTGGAGGAAATCGGGGAGTTGTCATTTTTGAAATGCGTCCGGCTGGAAGAAGTGGAGCTGGGCAGCCAGGTAACGGCTATTCAGAAAAATGCCTTTGAAAAATGCCTGTCCCTGCAGTCTGTCCGGATCGGGAACAGTCCATGTAAGATAGACAATTATGCTTTTGAGAATTGTAATGCGCTGGAATACGTGGAAATCGGAAATGGCTGCCGGGAAATAGATTCCTCTGCCTTCAGGGGATGTTATGCCCTGAAGGAGGCAGTTCTTCCGGACACCATGAAAATGGAGGAATATTACTGGGATGGTTTATTTCACGACTTCCATTTTCGAACGCTGCGCATTACCGACGGCAGCCGGCGGCTGGAGAACACCTTTTACCGGTTAGGTTTTCCGGAAGAACATCTTTATTACAATGAGGATAATTTTAATGATTCTCCTTATTTCCGGATTGAACTGCCGGAGAGTATCACTTTTGTCAGTCAGGCGGTTCTGCCGGACAGCAGGCAGCTCAGCATTTATTACCGGGGCAGTGAAGCGCAGTGGAAGAAGATCGAAAACGAGGACGGCCCGCTTTACAATTATTACAATAAGGCGGAAATTCATTATAACAGCGGTCTGCCGGAACGTGTCCCGGGATGGCGGGATGTGTTTGTGGATGACGCGTTTGCGGAGGAAGCGCAGTGGACGAAACAGATCCAGGCCATGGAGTATCCGGCGGAGGATCTGCTCAGTCCTTACGCAACCATGAACCGCGGGGAAGCCGTGCTCTGCATCTGGAAAGCCAGAGGCTGCCCGGAGCCGTCGATGGCCAATCCGTTCAAAGATATTTCCGAATCGGATCCATGTTACAAAGCCGCTCTGTGGGCAGTGGAAAAGGGCATCACGGCTGCGTTTGCAGAAGGAAAATTCGGGCCATCAGAGATCTGCAGCAGCCAGCATTTTCTGCTGTATTTGTGGCGACTGGCAGGAAAACCTGGAGATTCGGGGGACGCCTCGAAGAAATGGTATGAAGACGCCGTGGCATGGGCAAAGGATCTTGGTATTCAAACGGATGATATAGAAATGTCGGGCATCTGGGATTCCTGCTTCCGGGCAGATGCGCTCCGGTATCTGTACCGCGCGTATCAGGCCGGTGTGCTGCAGCATTTCTTTGATGTGCCTTCGGATGCGTATTTTAATGAACCGGTCAGCTGGGCGGTCCGGCAGGGGATCACGAAGGGGACTTCTCCAGATACCTTCGGTCCTTCGGACAGCTGCACGAGAGGCCAGGCGGTGACCTTCCTCTGGCGGGCAGCCGGCAGTGAACCGGTGTCCGGCGTGAAGAATCCTTTCAAAGATGTGAAGCCTTCCGATTATTATTATAATGCCGTGCTCTGGGCGTATGATAATGGCATTACCAACGGAATCAGCGATGATCTGTTCGGCCCGGGCGCCACCTGCAGCCGTGGCCAGATCGTGACGTTCCTGTGGCGGACGATGGGTAAGCCGGCCGGCAGCGCGTCAGTTAACTTCTCCGATGTACCCGAGAAGGCGTATTATCATGGGCCGGTGCAGTGGGCCGTGGAAGATGGTGTGACCAACGGCACTTCGGCAACGACCTTCAGCCCGGACCTGAACTGCACCCGTGCCCAGATCGCGACCTTCCTGTTCCGGGCCCTGAACAGCACGGAGTTTGAGTATGACGGACACCGATACGCCTGCATTATAAAGGATGTTTCCTGGGAGAAGGCTGCCCGGAAGGCAAAAGAGGCCGGCGGCCGGCTGGCGGTGTTTGAATCGGAAGCGGAATGGCAGGCTCTTACGGAGCAGATCCGGCGCGCCGGCCTGCAGAATCACTGTATTTATGTCGGCGGGCGCCGGGATGACGGAGACACGGCGTATCGCTGGATCGGGCCGGACGGCCGGCTCAGCGGACCGGTGCTGAACAGTGACGCCTCCTGGACGAACGGCCACTGGATGACCGGAGAACCGAACTTCCGCTGGTCCGACGTGGAAGAGACCGTCATGGAAATGGAATTCAACAAAGCCCAGGGGTCCTGGGTGTTCAATGATGTATCTGCGCAGACGGTCGTCAGCCGGTGCGGGTTCCTTATTGAGTTTTAGTAGTTGCTCGGCCGAGCGGCCGATGTTCAAAGGCGTGGACATCGGCCGCTTATTGGATCGGAAAGGTCCAAAGAACCGCCGGTTAGATTTGCCGTACCGGGATTCCAGAGGCGTTCTTTGGACATGACCGATGGATTTTGAATGGTGATGTCCACTGGCGTGGACATCGGCCTCCTATAGGATCGGAAAGGTCAAAAGAACCGCCGGAGCCGGGGCGGGCTGCTTGTTGATTCCTGACGGCACCTGTTGGACATCTACTGTCGGCACTAAATCAGGGATTGAATATTGCCTCCGTCAGTTGTATAATAAATGGCGTTGACGGGGTCTGTTAGCTCAGCTGGGAGAGCACCTGGGTCACAACCAGGATGTCGTGGGTTCGAGCCCCGCACAGACCACCATTCAGAAGGAAGACTCCGTGTTTGCGGAGTCTTTCTTTTTAAATCCAGTCACAGGCTGGCCAGCTTAAAGCACAGCCAGCCAGCCACTTACACACAAGCAGCCGGCCCTTTGCATTCGCACCCAGCCAGCCGGCCTCACAATAGAGCCAGGTCCGTTTTCATGAACCCGGCTGCATTAAGGAGAGACAAATGAGAAGAAAAATTACCGCCGTACTTATTACGGTCTGTATGCTGGTCGGGATGACGCCATTATTCGCATCCGCGGCGGGAAGCATTAGCATGCCGAAGGAGCTCAGTGATTTCCTCGTCGCCTACGAATTCGGCGGACAGACAGAATTTGATTTCCGCGATCCGATGCAAAACGCCGAAAAGGGAGGCATTATGAGCAGCATCGTCGGGCATCCGACCTGTGTGAATTACCGGACGTATCCGGTCAGTATTCCGAATACCTACTGGAACGGCTCGGATCCCATGCATTGGGCAGAGCGTTATGGCGCCTATATGACCTTCGATATTTACAGCACCCACTGGATCGCTAAGAACATATTCAACATCAGCGACGAAGATATCAGCATTCTGGTGAAACGGGCGTACGACACAAAGCAGTTCTATTCCTATGGCGGCAAGTATTATCTGCCGATGGGCGGCATCGGAGACCTGTACCGGGAAGTGGAGTATTCCTACAAACAGCAGATCGGCGATTATTACTACATAAAATTCAGTCATTACATTAGTGCCGCCGCCAATCATGTGAGTAACAGGGATTTGCTCGGTACGTTTTATGCCGTAGTGAAGCAGAAAACCATTAACGGTAAAAGCTACTGGACGATGTACGCGCATTCCGAAGATCCGATTGATTTTAATGATGTGGTCGCGGAGGCGGACTTCTTCCACGATGTGAAAAAGAACGCCTATTACCGGAGCGCCGTGGAATGGGCTGTCGAAGAAGGCATAACCAACGGGACGTCGCCGGAAGTGTTTGATTCCCTCGGCGGCTGTTCGCGCGCGCAGGCTGTGACCTTCCTCTGGCGGGCGGCCGGATCGCCGGCAGTCTCCGGATCAGCCGGTTTTAAAGATGTGCCGGCAGGGCAGTATTACACCCAGGCAGTCACCTGGGCGGTGCAGAAGGGCATAACCAATGGTATTGATGAAACGCACTTCGGGCCGGACCAGACCTGCACCAGGGGACAAATCGTGACCTTCCTCTGGCGGAATGCCGGATCCCCAAATGTTTCCGCTTCCGTCAAATTCCTGGATGTACCTTATTCTTCGTACTACCTGAAGCCGGTTGCCTGGGCTGTGCAGAACAATATCACGAAAGGCATGAGCGCTGACAAATTCGAGCCGGACCGCATTTGCACCAGAGCGCAGATCGTCACCTTCCTCTGGCGGGCAATGAGCTGATTTATTATAGTTTTTTCCGCGGATAAGTGTTAAAATAGACAATGTTATTAATGGGGCTGCCCGGAGAGGTCATTTTCCGCCTGCAGCGGTCCGGGTTTACTCTGAGCCGTCAGAGACTCACCGGAGCACCGGCGGTCCCGTAAAATCATTACCATATACGCTATCGTTTTTATTCTGTTTTTTGTTTTTAGTTAGAGAGGAAAAGTTTATGGACAACAGAGAACGAATTGGAAGCCGGCTGGGCTTCATCATGCTGTCAGCCGGCTGCGCCATCGGGTGCGGCAATGTCTGGAAATTCCCGTGGATGTGCGGGCAGTACGGCGGAGGCGGCTTTATGCTGGTTTACATCCTGTGCCTCCTGCTTCTGGGTCTCCCGGTACTGACCATGGAATTCTCCATCGGCCGTGCAGCGCAGGCAAGTCCGATCCATATGTTCCAGAAGCTGGAAAAAGAAGGTTCAAAATGGGGCTTCATGGGTTATGTCGCGCTGATCGGCAACATTGCCCTGATGGCATTCTACACAGTCGTAACCGGCTGGATCATTTATTATTTCTGCAAATTCCTTACCGGCGGCAATGCGGACCTCGGCTTCGTCCCGATGATTACCAACGCGCCGGTCAATGTGATTTTCATGGGCGTCGCGGTTCTGGCCGCATTCATTGTGCTCAGCTTCGGTCTGCAGAGCGGTCTCGAACGGGTCACCAAATTCATGATGCTGGCGCTGCTGGTGTTAATGATCGTGCTGGCGGTGCGCAGTATGACGCTGTCCGGCGCAAAGGAAGGCCTGGCCTTCTATCTGGTTCCGGATTTCGGCAAGATTAATGGTTGTAATCGTAGGCGCCATGAACCAGGCGTTCTTCACATTATCGATCGGCATGGGCAGCATGGCCATTTTCGGCAGCTATATCGACAAGGAACGCACGCTGATGGGTGAGGCTGTTAATGTTATCGCGCTCGATACGATCGTAGCGATCCTGGCCGGCCTGATCATGTTCCCGGCCTGCTTCTCCTATGGCACTGAAGTAACCGCGGGTCCGAGCCTGCTGTTCGACACTATGGCAAGCGTATTTAATAATATGGCCGGCGGCCGCTGGTGGGGCACGCTGTTCTTCCTGTTCATGGTATTTGCCGCCATGTCTACTGTACTGGCTGTATGCGAAAACATTCTGGCCATGGTCAGAGAACTGACCGG
>JAFWDF010000032.1 GCA_017534025.1 Bacillota bacterium | reverse complement strand
TGATAGGAGGACAGCGAACCGGGGATGCAGGGATCGATCTGCAGGCCGTCCAGAGTGGGTTTGATGCCCAGTATGTACTGGCTGATGCAGGTGAAGGTCCAGGCTGCCGTGCCGGTCAGCCAGCTGTTTTTCCCCTCTCCGGGACGGGCGGCGTCCATACCGGCCACCATCTGGCAGTAGACGTACGGCTCCGTCCGGCGGATGTCTTCTTTGTCTTCCAGATAGACCGGGCAGGTCTTTCTGAACACCTCGAAGGCCCGGTTTCCGTGGCCGAGCACTGTTTCGGCACAGGCGATCCAGGGATTGTTGTGGCAGAAAATGCCTGCATTTTCCTTATAGCCCGGCGGATAGGATGTGATCTCTCCCAGTTCGGGATGATAAGTCGTATAGGCCGGCTGCAGCAGGATGATGCCGTATTCGGAATCCAGATACTGTTCCACACTCTGCAGGGCAGCAGCGGCTTCGCCGGACTCTTTTCCCACGCCGGCCATCACGCACATACCCTGTGGTTCGATGAATATTTTTCCTTCTTCACAGACATGGCTGCCGACCGGATGGGAGAAAGCATCATAAGCGCGGACAAACCAGGCACCGTCCCAGCCGGCATCCAGAAGGGCGGCTTCCATGGACCGGACTTCGCTGCGCACTTCGCCGGCTTCCGTCCGCAGGGCGGCGGCTTCCGGGCAGGATCCGCCTGTCCGGGCTTCTTTTTGAGAGGCCAGATGTTCACAGAGCTCCGCGTATTCCAGACCGTACTTCACAAACATGCCGCCGATGAAGACACTTTCCGCTACGGGTCCTTCGCTGGGACCGGTCGTCTGGAAACTCTCGCCGGGTTCGGTTGAAAAACAGTTCAGATTCAGACAGTCGTTCCAGTCGGCACGCCCGATCAGAGGCAGGCCGTGAGGACCTTTATGCGAAGCAGTGTAGCGGAAACTCCGCCGCAGGTGCTCCATCAGAGGGGCGCGGCAGGTTTCGTCGTTATCAAACGTACAGAGTTCATCCAGGATCCCGTAGTCTCCGGATTCGCGGATATAGGCGGAAGTACCGGCGATGAGCCAGAGGGGGTCATCGTTGAAGCCGCTTCCCACGTCCAGGTTGCCCCGTTTTGTAAGAGGCTGATACTGATGATAGGTACTGCCGTCTTCAAATTGCGTATTGGCGATATCCAGGATACGCTCTCTGGCGCGTTCCGGGATCAGGTGTACAAAGCCCAGGAGATCCTGACAGGAGTCACGGAAACCCATACCGCGGCCGAGTCCGCTTTCATAATAGCTGGCGCTGCGGCTCATGTTGAACGTAACCATGCACTGATACGGGTTCCAGATATTGACCAGACGATCCAGCTTGTCATCGGGGCTGGAGATCCGGAGCCGGGAAAGGAGGGAAGCCCAGTATATCTCCAGATCATCCAGCGCGGCATCGACCTGTTGGTCGGTCTGATAGTTGGCAAGAAGAGCATCGGCCGGGGCCTTGTTGATGACGCCGGGTGCTTCGAATTTCTGATCGGCAGGGTTCTCACAGTAGCCGAGAACAAAGATGGCGGACACGGATTCGCCCGGCGCCAGCGTAAAGGTCAGGTGATGGCTGCCTACGGGCGCCCAGCCGTGTGCCACGCTGCCGCTGCATTCTCCTTTCCGTACGGCGGCAGGAGCAGCAGCGCTGTTATACAGACCGACGAACGCATCGCGGTCGGTGTCAAATCCGGCGATGTCCCGGTTGACGGCGAAAACAGCGTAATGATTCCGGCGTTCCCGGTATTCTGTTTTATGGTAAATGCGATTTCCGATCACTTCCACTTCGCCGATGGAGAAATTACGCTGAAAATTGGACATGTCATCCATGGCATTCCAGAGACAGAATTCTACATAGCTGAACAGTTCCAGCTTCTTTTCGGTCTGCCCTTCATTGGTCAGTGTCACCCGTGTCACTTCACAGGGATCCTGGACCGGTACAAATACTTCCTGTCTGGCAGCCACTCCGTTCTTTGAGGAAGAAAAGACCGTATAGCCGAGACCATGGCGGCAGGTATAGGAATCCAGCGGTGTCTGCGTGGGCTGCCAGCCCGGGTTCCAGATGGTTTCTCCGTCTTTAATATAGTAATAATGGCCGCCGCAGTCTGCCGGACTGTTGTTATAGCGATAGCGGGTCAGACGCAGCAGCTTGGCATCTTTATAGAAGCAATATCCGCCGGCTGTATTGGAAATCAGGCGGAAGAATTCGTTTGTTCCCAGATAATTGATCCAGGGGAGCGGTGTTTTCGGGTTCGTGATTACATATTCCCGGTTGTGATCGTCAAAATAACCGTATTTACCCATCTTTGTCATCCTTTCGAACGAATACGTTTTCGAAGCGGGGCATAAACAACCTGTCCCTGATTTGTATCAGTATAAGGCGGTGGAGAATATTTTGTAAATACCCAACTTGTATTTTGCTGAAAAATGTGCAAACTGCACAAAAATAGGGGAACGAAATTATGAAAGCTTCCGAGTTGTATTTTCGTTTTGCCGGTTGTACAATGAGTTTACGAAAACGTATTCGGAAACAATTCGTAACAGAAAGAATACGAAAACGGGATGCTCCGCCGGCGGCAGAGGGTTCCGGGAAAGGCAAAGCACCGTATGAAGAACGCAGCCGGGACAGTTACAATCCGTGATATTTCCAGAAAATGCGGCGTCTCGGTATCCACCGTCAGCAAAGCCCTGAATCATTATGAAGATATCAGCCCTGAAAAGGCAGAAATGATCCGGGAGACGGCTAAAAACATGCATTACGTTCCCAATACGGCTGCCCGATCCTTGAAAACAAATGTATCACACAGCATCGGCGTGCTTTTCATTGACGAGACAGGATCCGGACTGACGCATGAATACTTTGCAGCCATCCTGGATGCCGTTCGTGATGAAGCGGAAAAGCAGGGATACGATATCGCATTTATAGGAAGAAACCTGGGCGGAAAGCCCATGTCGTATCTGGAGCACTGCCGCTACCGTAAATGTGACGGCGTCGTCATCGCAAACGTGGATTTTGAAAGCGAAGCGGTGATCGAGCTGGTACGCAGTGAGGTCCCGGTTGTCACGATCGACTATGCTTATGACAGCATCAGCTGTGTCATGTCGGACAACATGAACGGCGGCTACACACTGGCCTCGTACCTGACAGACAAAGGGCACCGGAAGATCGCATTTATTTACGGAGAAAAAACTTCCGTTACCAATAAGCGGCTGGTCGGCTTCCACCGCGCCATGAAGGAAAGAGGAATCATCATTCCGGAAGAGTATCTGGTACAGGGCCGCTATCATGATCCGCAGAAAAGCCGCGAAGCAACCCGGCAGCTGATGGAACTGCCGGATCCGCCCACCGCGATCCTGTATCCCGATGATTATTCTTATCTGGGAGGGATGATCGAGCTGGAAAAAATGGGGCTCTCCATTCCGAAGGATGTCAGCGTGGCGGCGTATGACGGTATCCCGATGAGTCAGGTGCTCCGGCCGAAGCTGACCACCTACCGCCAGAATGCAGAAGGGATCGGACGCTGTTCGGCAACCAAGCTGATCGAAACCATCGAACACCGCTCGACCTGCGTACCGGAAGAAATATCCGTGACGGGCGGTCTGATCGAAGGGGCCAGCACCGCAGAACGATAACAGGATTGCTCAATGGCTGAACGCCATAGGAACAATAGAAAAAGTAAGTATGTAAAGGGACTGTAAAGTCACAGGAAAGGAGAAAAATACTATGAAGAAAAAACTGGTTAGCATCGCACTTGCTGCTCTGATGGTCA
>JAFWDF010000031.1 GCA_017534025.1 Bacillota bacterium | reverse complement strand
GATCGATATTGACGATGAAGGCCTGGTATTCATCACGGCACCGGATCTGGAATCGGCTGCGTCCGCGCAGGCATATATCGAACAGCTCACGGAGGATGTGGAAGTCGGAAAGACCTATAAGGGAATCGTTAAGCGGATCATGAATTTCGGCGCGTTTATCGAAGTGCTGCCGGGACAGGAAGGTCTGCTGCACATCTCCAGAATGGCGGACGAACGCGTTGAGAAGGTGGAAGATGTGATGAACATCGGCGATGAAGTTGAAGTAACCGTCTTCGAGATCGACGATCAGGAACGCATCAATCTGAAGCGTCCGGGCATCACCGGAAGCCCGGACAACGGCGGCGGAAACCGCGGCGGTAACCGGGGCGGCAATCGCGGCGGAAACCGCGGGGGCAACCGCGGCGGCGGCAACTTCAGAAGATAGGCCGGAACAGGCCTGGAAACTCCTGTTTCCAAAGAAAGACTTATGAAGAACAGACGAGCTATGATCGCAATGAGCGGCGGTGTTGATTCCAGCGCCGCCGCTCTTCTTATGAAAGAGCGCGGGTACGAATGTATCGGCGTAACGATGAAATTATTCGGCAACGAGGATATCCGGGCAGAGTCGGACCGGTCGTGCTGTTCCCTGGAAGATGCGGAGGATGCGCGCAGTGTGGCGGCCGGGCTGGATATGCCGTTTTATGTGTATGATTTTACGGATCGGTTCCGCCGGGACGTCATCGACCGCTTTGCGGATGCGTATGAACAGGGGCGCACGCCGAACCCGTGCATTGACTGCAACCGGTACCTGAAGTTCGATGAACTGTTTCGGAAGGCGGATGACCTGGGCTGTGAGTATATCGTGACGGGGCATTATGCGCGCGTCGTTTTTGATGAAGAACGGGGCCGTTATCTGCTGAAGAAGGGCGCGGACAGAAAGAAGGACCAGAGCTATGTGCTCTATGCGCTGACGCAGGAGCAGCTGGCCAGAGTCATATTTCCGCTCGGCGATATGGAAAAGACGGAGATCCGCCGGATTGCCGCGGAAGCCGGTTTCGTCAACGCGGAGAAACCGGAGAGCCAGGATATCTGTTTCGTGAAGGATGGAAAATACGGCGATTTTCTGGAAGCCTACCGTGGCGTGCAGTACCCGGAAGGGGACTTTGTATTCGCCGACGGAACGGTGGCTGGCAGGCACAGGGGTATTGTGCGCTATACGGTCGGCCAGCGGAAAGGGCTGGGGCTGGCTTTGAAAAAGCCCGCCTATGTGTGCGCCATCGAGCCGGAGACGAATACCGTCCGCCTCGGGGACAATGAAGATCTGTTCAACCGGGTCGTGTACGCGGAGGATGTGAACCTGATTTCGGTTCCGGAAATCAGAGGGGAGCTGCGGGTCAGCGCCCGCGTCCGCTACCATCAGCCGGAGCGCCCGGCAGTTGTGACGCAGACCGGGCCGCGTTCCGTGCGCCTGGTGTTCGACGAGCCGCAGCGTGCCATTACGCCCGGCCAGTCGCTGGTAATGTATCAGGACGACGTGGTCGTGGGCGGGGGGATTATCACCGGTACCGAACGCTGACCGTCCTGCCGCTGCATTGTGCACTCAGTCCCGACTCAATCAGAATAATTAACAGGCAGCCGCGTTTTCGCAGAAGAAAATGCGGCTTTTTTTAATTCTCTTAAAGATTGACGAAAAATGTTTCGGCAATTATTGGTATGGCAGAATTATTTCAAAAACAGTAACAAAAACACGGGGCTGTCGGCGTTTCGCTGTGACTGAAAAAGTGAATAATATTCGGTAAAATCCGCATTTTACTGTATTTTTGCATCTGTCTTTCAGAAAGCTCCGAAATCGTGTCGTTACGCAAATATCTTTCCTGTTATTTCCAAAACTTTTATTGACTTCCATTTTTTCGGTTGATACCATTTTAATATGGAATTATCCTCTGAGTTCAGAATTCGAAGGGATAATCCAAGGTATACATTGAAAGGAGAAAAGACAATGAGATTACAGGACAAGGTTGCTATCGTTACAGGTTCTACGTCCGGTATGGGCAGAGCAACAGCGGTTCTCTTCGCGAAAGAAGGCGCGAAGGTTGTTGTTACAGGCAGAAATGAAGCCCGTGCGAAAGAAGTCGTTGATCAGATCCGGGCGGACGGCGGCGAAGCGATGTATCTGCTGGGCGATGCTGCCGACATGGATTTCTGCGCGAGCATCGTGGAAAAGACCGTAGAAGCATATGGCACCGTAGATGTACTGGTTAACAACGCCGGTATGCTGAGCATGTCACCGCTGGCTGAAGTTTCTATGGATGAATGGGACAACGTATTCCGTGTAAATGTTGACTCTGCACTCCGTCTGTGCCAGCTCTGCGCACCGATCATGAAGCAGAAGGGCAAGGGCGTGATCGTAAATGTGGCATCGGTAGCATCTTTCGCAGCGCACCACGGTTTTGCGGCATACATTTCCTCCAAGCATGCTATGGCAGGCCTTTCCAAGTCCATGGCCTGGGAACTCGGTCCTGAAATCCGTGTTAATGCCATCGCTCCGGGCGCGATTCACACTGCTATGGTCGACAGCATCGGCGGCGTTCCGGCACTTCAGTTTATGGTTGACAACTGCCCGGTTAAGAGAGTAGGCCAGCCGGAAGATATCGCCAAGGTAGCCCTTTTCCTCGCCACCGATGATTCTTCCTTCATCGACGGCCAGATCATTAAGGTGGATGGCGGGTTCGAGGCATAAAATCTGCTCCTTAAAAAAATGGCACTAATCTGAAAAAATGAATTGATTATTCGATTTATTTGGAGTATAGTATTTCTCGTGGCGCGGGGTATTAGCTCAGCTGGGAGAGCGCGTGGTTCGCAATCACGAGGTCAGGGGTTCGATCCCCCTATGCTCCACCAATACATAAAAAGGGAACCGTTGAAAACAGCGGTTCCCTTTTTTTTATAAAAATTGTATTAATAAAAAGGCGCATATTTTGCCGGAGGTTATTATGGCGGGCAATACAAAAGAGAGAATACTGGAAGCCGCGCTGGAGATGTTTTCACAAAACGGCTATGCAGGTACAAATATCCGCGAACTGAGCGCATCGCTCGGGCTCGT
>JAFWDF010000030.1 GCA_017534025.1 Bacillota bacterium | reverse complement strand
GCCTGTCTCCGTATGTATTCCGGTTCTTCCCTGCCATACAGGGAATCGCCTGCGATGGGATGCCCGATATGAGACAGATGAACCCGGATCTGATGCGTTCTGCCGGTTTCCAGTTTTAATTCTAATAATGTAAATCCTGCGGCAAAACGTTCCAGAACGCGGTAATGCGTCACGGAAGGACTGCCGTCCGGCCTGACTGCCCGGCGCACATCCCCTTCCGCCAGCCGGCCAAGAGGGAGATCCACCGTACCGCTTTCTTCCGCAATGATCCCGTGTACAATGGCGAGGTAGGTTTTTTCCACCTGATTTTTCTTCATCTGTTCCGACATAGCGTCCTGGCAGTGGGAATTCCTGGCTACTACCACCAGTCCGCTGGTATCCCGGTCGATCCGGTTTACAAACCGGATCTTGTAGCTGTCCCCGCTGTCCAGCATGCGTTTCATCAGGCCGTTTGCCAGCGTGTCATCCGGATGGCTTCTGGTCGGGTGCACCACCAGGCCGGGCTGTTTGTTTACGATAAGCATGTCCTCATCTTCGTACAGCACCTGCACGGGGATGTCCTGCGGTGTAAAATGCGACCGGTCCTCCGGCAGCATAACTTCCACCAGATCCCCCGGAATCACATCCGCAAACAGCCGGACTTCTACCCCGTTGCGGGTCACACGGCCCCTGCCCTGCTTCAGTTTTGCCAGCAGACGGCCGGAAAACTTCAGTCTCCGTTTCAGGATCTGCCGCACCGTTGCGTCCCGGTCCTCTTCCGTGACCCGCCAGGAATACCGGCCCTCCCGGTCCGGACGCGGCCGCTCTTCTCCGATGGCCTGCCGGACACGCACGGTCAGCCGGTCGTCCAGACCCCCCGGCTCTGTGCCGCGCGGCACTTCTGTTCCGCGTCCCGGTCCGGCACTGCCTGCCGCAAAGCCTTTCTTTTGTTTAAATTGTAAATTATTGCCGCCGTCCATCATTATCCTGTAATCTTTTCTTTCACTTTGGCCCAGAAATCATAACTTTTCAGCCGGACAATCTTCGCCTTTCTGGAAGAGACGGTCAGCACCACTTTGCGGATATTGCCATTGGCAATGATCCCGCCGTCTTCGATCACTACTACATTCTTGTGGCCGTCTCCCGGTGTCGGTTCGTCCGGTGTAATCACAATCGGCGTGTCAGCCGGCATGATGATACTGGAAATGAAAGAGCGGTAAGCCGTGTTGTTGACCGGTGCCATCGGCGTAATCTGCAGCATATCCACCGACGGGTCCACAACCGCGCCGCCCAGCGAGTAATTGTAGGCCGTACTGCCTGCCGGCGTACAGATCAGCACGCCGTCGCCGCTGAATTTGGTAATATCCCGGCCTTTGATGTTTATCTGCAGGTGCATCAGGCGTTCGCCCTCGCCGCGGATGACCACTTCATTGATCGCCACGCAGTGATGGATCTGCCCTTCCTCCCCGTAAACATCTACATCCACACCGATATATTCCTGTATCAGGTAATCTTTATTGATAAATCTTTCAAAAAATATGTCCAGATCATCGACTTCTATCTCCTGGAAATACCCCAGATGCCCTGTATTAATGCCGACTATCGGGGCTTCCGGAAAGCCGTTCGTGCGCATCAGGCGCAGCAGTGCGCCGTCTCCGCCCAGGCAGAAAATCAATGCCGATTTATGAATATCCGCTTCTGCGGTCCAGCCGATCTCTCCCATACGGTGATCGATCATGTCCTCTACCACGTCATTTTTATCTCCGCCGTTGGAAAAGATATAATAACTTTTATCCCTCATTGACCAGTTCCTCCAGTTGATTGACGAGTTTTTCAAACGTCTGCATGGCGCTTTCCACCACATCCGGCGTACTCATATCCGCCCCTGCCCTGCGGAGCAGCTCGATCGGATAATCGCTGTCCCCTGCGGCCAGGAATTCCAGATATGCCTCTGCCGCCGGACGGCCCTCTGTCAGAATTCTGTTGGAAATAGCAACTGCTGCCGAATAACCGGTAGCATACTTATATACATAAAACGCATTGTAGAAATGCGGAATTCTCGCCCATTCCATGGAAATCCGTTCATCCGTCACGACGTCCGGCCCGTAGTATTCTCTGTTCAGATCGCCGTAAATCGTACAAAGGCGTTCCACAGTCAGCACTTCGCCCGCTTCAACGGCCTGATGCGCCGCCAGCTCAAACTCGGCAAACATGGTCTGCCGGAACACCGTCGCCCGGAACTCTTCCAGATAGATATTCAGCAGATACGCTTTTTCTTTTCTGCTTTCACAGCGGGACAGCAGATCCTGCATGAGAAGGCATTCATTGACGGTGGAAGCGACTTCCGCCGTAAAAATCGAATGCCCGCCGTAAATATACGGCTGCTTCTTCCGGGTGTACAGGGAATTCATGGAATGCCCCAGCTCATGAATCACCGTGAAGGCATCCTTGAATTTATTATTGTAATTCAGCAGCACATACGGCATGCTGTCATAACTGCCGAAGGAATACGCACCGCTTGTTTTTCCCGCATTTTCATATACGTCCACCCAGCCGGCTTCCAGACCGCCGTTCAAATCCTTCAGATACTGTTCGCCCAACGGTTTCAGCGCACGGCGCACGGTGTCAAGAGCTTCTTCATAAGGCACTTCTCTGTCCGGCATGGCGATCAGCGGCACATAGATATCGTACATATGCAGTTCTTCCAGGCCGAGCAGCTTTTTCCGCAGCGCCAGATATTTATACATGGCCGGCAGATGTTCGCGGATGACCCGGATCAGATTGTGATATACGGATTCCGGAATAAAGTCCCCGTCCAGTTCCGCCTGCAGGGAGGAGCCGTAGCGGCGGATGCCGGAAACGACCGCGTTTTTCCGGACATTATAATAATACGTCGATGCCAGTGTATTTTTCTGCGCGGCAAAGGCGTCGTACAGCGCCTCATAGGCGTCCCGGCGCACCCGGCGGTCCGGGGATTCCAGCATGCTAACGTAATTCCCATGCGTCAGTTCCACTTCGTTCCCCTGTTCATTCCGAATGGTTCCGAAACGGATATCCGCGTTATTAATCATGCCGAAAATCTGCTTCGGTGCGCCGGCGATCTCTGCCATTTTCGCAAGCAGCGCCTCGCTTTCTCCGGACAGGACATGCTCCCTGCGCCGGATCATATTGCGAAGCATATATTCATATATTTTCAGGCCGCCGGTTTCCGCCAGAAAAGATTCCAGCGTTTCATCCGGCAGCTCCATCAATTCCGGAGTAAAAAAGGAAGTCTCCGCCGAAATTTTTGCAATCATCGACTGCGCCCGGCGGGACAGCTCCTGGTATCTGGCATCGCGGTTGTCTTCATCGCTTTTCATCTGCGCGTAAACATATACTTTTTCCGCCTTCTGCCAGACTGCATCCCGTGCCTGCAGGGCTTCAAGAAGAACAGCACCGCTTTCGCCCAGGCGGCCGGAATAGGCGGCAAATGCGCCGGCCATCTCTTCGGCCTCCCGGAAATCCTGTTCCCATTCATCCTCATTTCCGTACATGGCGGAAATATTCCATTTATACTGTTCGTTAATCTCCGCCCGTTCGCGGATTCTGTTTTTTGTCTCCATCTGTCTGAACAATTCCTTTCCCGGCTTCCTCAAAAAGAAGTCAGAATATTATACCACATCCCCTCCGTTGTGTGCAGTGCTTTACATCCCCGGATTTTTTCATTATTATAATGTTGACCGGCGCAATAGTACAGCCGCCGGCACCGGAAAACCGGAGGTGTATTATGATTTATCAGGATTTACTGGATGAACTGGACATCCTCTCCGAAGAGGATTTTCGTTATCCGGAACAATTTATAGCAATGATGGAGACAGAACTGGAACTCGATTTTGACATCTTTTCCGAACTGGTCTCCATGGTGCCGCCGGAACGCCTGTCCGACATGATCAACGCCTATTATGAAGATCTGATCCGCGGCGTTCCCGACGATAACACAGATCTGTACGGCTCGATCCAGACTTTCCGGGATGCGGTCGTTTCTCTGGCCGGGCAGACGGAGTCCCCGAGAATCGGTTTTCTGTCCGACGAACTGTACCGTTTCCGGGAATGGTACAATCTGCCGGGCAGTGTCGTTTGCATTCCGGAGAACGGCGGACATCCTCTGCTTCTCAGTCCTTTTGAGGCATTCATGCTTTACCGGGAGGAAAAGCTGTCCGGCGATAAATACCAGTACGACTTTAACCGGCATATGCCGCCTGCCCCGGACGAATATATTTTTGATCTCCTCGGCGAATCCGAATACAGAGAGGATGACGGGGAGCTTGACGAATATCCGGGGGAGCTGCCGCCGGATTTTGATCCGACAGATTACGATCCGGACGACCCGGTTCCGTTTGGAACCATTGATCCGTTCCGGGACGGTTTCATTGACCGGGAGAATCCGGTGATTGAAGGGGAAGGAATAGAAATTGTCATAGAGGAGGCGAATGACCATGCCAATTGAAAACACCAGCCTGAACATTTCAACGATTAAACGTATTGCCCGCGGGCGGCTCAGAGGCCATTGGAAAACCGCTTTCATTCCGGCTTTCATCATTACGCTTATGACGGGAATCCCGGCATTGTTTGACGCCGTCAGCCGTTCCACCGTGTGGGCGAATCTGATGGCAGACGACTCCTGGCTGAACGCCTCGGATCCCACGGATATTATTAATGCCATAAACAGCGTGCAGATGTCGGGCCCTGCTGCGGTTCTGAATTCGCTGCTCTCCCTGTTCTCATTTCTCTGCGGCGGTGCCCTTTCCGTTTCCATGGCTGCGCTGGCGCTGAAGATAATCCGCCGCGAAGAATACTCGCCTTCCACGGCTTTTGAAGGTTTTCACCAGTTTGCGCGGGCATTTATCATTTCGCTTCTGATTATGGTATTTTCGTTTCTCTGGGGTATGATCACCATTCTGCCGGCAGCGGTTGTATTTTCCGTAGGACTCGCCATGGAGTCCGCCGTAATGGCTGTTCTCGGAACAATTATCCTGATCACGGCATTGATCGGCTATATTCTGATCATCCTGCGCTACTCCATGTCCTACTACATCGCTTCGGATGACCGGTTCATACCGGCTTCCCATGTCACTGCCAACAGCGTCTTTCTGATGCGCCGGCGGACGGGCAACTTTTTCCTTCTGGAACTGTCGTTCATAGGCTGGCTGCTGCTCGCTGCCATGCCGCTGGCCATCGGCATCTCTCTGATAACGGCCGGTTATGCGGCTGATCTCAGCGGCGTGAGCCTGATCGGTGTGATCCTGTCTGCCGCTGCCATGGTTCCGCTGGCTTTCGTCAGCCTTTACATAACCACTGCCGAAGCAGTCTACTATTCCACCATCACCGGCAACTATAATGTAAATAACGCGGCAGGCGGTGCGGGACAGAGCAGCCTGGAAAATCCTGCTGAGCCGGATTCCGTTCTGCCGGAATCGACAAGTCTGCCGGACTCGGCAGCCCACGAGTATTTTCCGGATTCGCTTTCGTCCGACAATCCATACGCGCCGGATCCGGACCCGAAGCGGCCTTCCGATTCTGACCAGGGATAGGCTGCCGGTCAATACAACAAAAGACGATTCCAAAAAGAGCCCCGTTCCGGAATCCGGCGCGGGGCTTTTCATGAAAAAAAAAGCCGTTGGAATTCCAACGGCTTTAATGGTATCCCGTAGGGGAGTCGAACCCCTGTTGCCACCGTGAGAGGGTGGAGTCTTGACCACTTGACCAACGGGACATGTAGATGCTCTGTTTTTCAATGCCTAATTAGTATATACCAGAGCATCTGAGAATGCAAGTATTAATATTGTTCAGGATCAGTCGGCGAGGCCATCCGCTCCGGCAGCTTCCGCCGGGGCCGGTGCAGTCTCCGCCTCACCCATATTGGCGCCGAAACGCTTGATCTTCCGGGTACTGGTCTTTTCAAATTCTTCTTTGCGGACCACGATCCTCTTCACTCTCTTATAGGAAGACATATTATCGTTAATCCGGTCCACTTCCTTCTTCAGGAAACGGTGCAGCGCCTCATCCTCCAGAGGTCCTCCCGCCGCCTTCTCAATTTCCGGGAAGTTCGGCACGATATGGGCCGTCACCACCAGGTCGCCGGATTTCGCATCCTCTTCCCCGCGAACGATTACTTCATTAATATAATCACTCTTATTGAGATAATATTCCACTTCCTCCGGGAATACATTCTTGCCGTTGCGGGTAATGATTACATTCTTCTTCCGGCCGGTAATGAACAGGAACCCCCTGTCATCCAGATAGCCGTAATCACCGGTATACAGCCAGCCGTCCTTCAGCACTTTGGCCGTTGCCTCCGGATCCTCATAGTACCCGAGCATCACGGAATCATTTCTGGTAATGACCTCGCCAATGCCGTCCTCATCCTGGTCCACAATGCGGATTTCCGTATTCGGCATGGCCGGGCCCACCGACGCGGCATCGTGATAACGGTCTCTGTGCACGGCTACGATCGGCGAATTCTCAGTCAGTCCGTATCCCTGGAACATGTTGATGCCCATCAGATTGAAATCTTCAATGATAACCGGATCCATGGCAGCGGCACCGGCGATGAACAGCCGCATATTGCCGCCGAAGGCCTTATGCACATCCTTGAAGAGCTTCCGCATGGATTTGATATTGAAGCGTTCCAGTCTTCTGGCCAGCATGAGACCCTTCCGCAGCTTCTCCGCACTGCCGGATTTCTCCGCCTGCGTCCAGATGCGCTTGTGCATCAGTTCAAATACCTGCGGCACGCCCAGCATGATCGTGGCATGGCATTCATTCATATTTTTGACAATATGCTTCAGCCCTTCACAGATCGCCATTGTACCGCCCTGATACAGAACGGTCATGTGATTGCAGGTATATTCATATGTATGATGGATCGGAAGAATAGAAAGAGAGATATCATCCTCCGAGACATGCACGTACATGGACATGTTCATGACTTCCGATACTATATTCCTGTGAGACAGCATGACACCCTTTGCCAGGCCGGTGGTTCCGGATGTAAAAAGCAGGATGCTCATCACTTCCGGATCAATTTTGGCATCAATATAGGACCGGTTTCCGGACAGCATCAGCTTCCGGCCGGCTTCGATCAGTTCCTGCATGGAGACAGTGCCGTCTTCACTCTTTCTGGCGTCCATGCTGATTCTGTATTTAATGCCCTCAATACCTTCCAGCGCCCGGAACAATTTTCTCTCCAGTTTGGAAGAATAAAATATTGCGCTGATATGTGCCCGTTCGCAAAGATTTCTCAGCTCTGCCTCCGGCAGCTCGCGATCCAGCGGTACCACGACGCCGACACCGTTCAGCACAGCCAGGTCAGCCACCATCCACTCATAACGGGTTTCTCCGATCACCGCGATATGCGTCCCCTTCAGACCCAGGCGCAGCAGCGCCGTACCCAGCGCATCGATGTCCTCTTTCAGCTGCCGGTAGGTGACCGGCTGATAATGACCGCCCGGTACCGGTTTATGCAGGTACGCAGTGCGTTCCGGAAACAGTCCTGCCGAGGAATCAATCATCTCTTTTACGCTTTTGATTTCTCTGATCGGATAATATGAATCTTTGTATTTTTTATTGCTTGCCATCTCTCTATCCCCTGCCTGTTCCGGCAGATTCCTTCAAAAACTGTCAGCGGATACGGACCCGGCTTTTCCGTTCCCGGTACTCCGCTGCAGTGCTGCGGAAATCTTTTTTATAAAATCCCGAGTTAATATTTTAACACCCCGCCATGAAATATGCAATGCACAGGTCGGTTTGCATCGCTCAAAGAAGGGAATAATCATCAAAAAAACAGTCCTGACTCCGGCCGGCGCCGGATTTCTTCCGAAAAGCGGCTCAAAAGGCTCATTTATTTTCTGAAAATATCGGTTAGTTTTAACTAATTTTCCTCATTTTTTCACGATATTTTTTCGACAATCTTATTGACAGCCAAAGAATCTCCGGTTTTTCAGTCATTGATTTCCAACCTTTTATGTATTATACTTTCAACACAAAGAGAAATGCAATTCCTTATTGAGCAATCTTGTTTTTTGTTCTCAGGACGGAAGTGCATTACTTTATAATGTACCCAATATT
>JAFWDF010000029.1 GCA_017534025.1 Bacillota bacterium | reverse complement strand
TCCGAAGGGACCGGGGCACGACCCTGGCGGTTATGGTGCACCGGGTCCGAAGGGACCTGACCATGGCTACGGCGCACCGGGTCCGAGAGGACCGGGGCACGGCTATGGAGCACCTGGCCCGAAGGCGTACGGCTATGGTGCACCGGGACACGGGTACGGTAAGCCTGCAGAAGAGAAAGACGAAGAAAGCGATGATTAACAATCACTGATCGCTGAACAGGAATTGTGCAGCAGGGTGAATCGAAGGGGATACTGTTCAGCAAAAGCGGAAGAGCAGTATCCCTTTTTGCACTTGTCTGCAGCGGCCTGCTGAAAAAATGGTGCGAAATCAAAAAAGCTGTATCGGCTATACCGTTTTCTATTATAAAAGGTTCGAGGAGTATTCGATTTTATGATTCAATCAGCATACAATCTCTGTGATATGGATATTCGTTTCTTTCAGGATGCCGGAGAACTTCGTGAGGATCTGCAGCGTCTGGCCGGCAGGGGAACAGAAAGAATCTTTGTCGGTTCGTATTTTTGCGCGAATTACTTTCTTCGCTGTGCAGAGAACTTTGCGGAAGAGTTCATTAGAATTGCTTTCGAATCCGGTTTGCTTACTACGCTTGTGGTTCCGGTTGTTCCTGATAGTCTGCTTCCGGAAGTAAAGGATTATCTGAAAAAACCTGAGCTTCAGACGGATGAGCTTGTGGTCAATGATTACGGGATGCTGACTTTTTGCGGCCAGATGTTAAAGAGCAGAGTCTTTTTGGGAAGACTGTTCATGCGGCAGGCAAGAGATCCCCGATATGAAGAACTGGCGGCCAGTACATTCCGCATTCCGTTTTCCGTCAGAGCACTGAAACGGTTTCAAAATGATTTCCGAGTGGCCGGCATTGAAATGGAAGGATTCGGGGCGGCCATAGATGCCGGTGATCTGCCGGAGGGGATGACCCTTTGTGTACATCGTCCCTGGTTTATGATGTCCTGTGATTTTATCTGCGAGGACGCCTCTGCATCGCTGCCGATCGAGAAAAAATTCCGGCCGACCGTTCCGTGCAGTCTGGAATGCTGCGGCGTCAGTCATATATATCCGCTCATAAACGGACAGGTAACAAAAATCGGCCGTGGATTATACGCGTGGCAGGAAGCCGATCCTTATTGTATGCTGCCGGAAAACAGTAATCTCCGGTATATCGAATATTATCCGTATACGGAAGGAATGACGGTATGAAGATTTTAACTCCTTTGCGGAATCTGAATGACATTAATGTTCTGGCAGACGCCGGTGCCGGTGAATTCTATATGGGCTTTACGGATCCGGCATGGAGAGAACAATTTGGTATGTATACCGATCTGAACCGGTGTTCCCTGTATGAAGAAGCCAATAAAGCTTCTATCGAAGATATCCGGTATTATGCGGATAAGGCGCACCGTAGAGAAACCGCTCTCTATGTCGTCTTGAATGCTCCCTGGTACGGCGACCGGGAACTCGATTATCTGAAGCATTATCTGCAGGAATTGTCAGACGCGGGCGTAGACGGAATCATTGTCAGTACGCCGGAACAGATCGAACTCGTCCGGAAATATGGTATGAAAGCCGTTGCCAGTGTGATGAGTTCTGTATATAACAGCGACATCGCACGGTATTACCGCGACTGCGGCGCAAACCGTATCATTCTGCCACGGGAACTGAGTACGGAAGCCATTGCGCAGATTATCGACAATGTACCGGAGGTAGAGTACGAAGCCTTTCTCATGCGGAATGCCTGCCGGCATGCGGACAGTTACTGTCTGGGGCTGCATGGCGGCGTATACGGGGGGTTGTGCTATGACCAGGCCCTGCAGGATTCCATGTTGAACATGCCGCAGGATACCGGGCCGGATAAGATTAATGAACGAAAATACAACAATTATCTTTATGACAGAGTGTTTCGAAGCAGTTCCTGCGGACAGTGCGCCATCTGGCGGCTGCTCGGAAACGGAATCGCAGCAGTGAAAATTGTCGGCCGGATGGAAAGCGCGGATGAGATCGCCGGGTCGGTCCGGCTCACCGGTTATAATAAAAAAATTGCGGAAACCGTGAACTCGGAAGCGGAGTATCTGCTGCACATGAGGATGCCGGAAAACCGGTATGATTACTGCGCATCCGGATTGTCCTGCTATTATCCGGAAGTTCGATTTTAATGCATTACGGAGAGAGAGGTACGATAATGAAACTTAAGAGCCGCTATCAGGTTCTCGATGATCTTTACGAGAAATGGAATGTCACAGCGGATACGGAAACTGTTTCCCTGGGGGATTCCTTCGGACGCGTTCTGGCGGAGGATGTGTATTCTCAATGGACAATCCCCGTTGTGCGGGCGTCAGCGATGGATGGTGTTGCGGTGAAATCCTCCGCTTTTGAAAGCGGCCGCCCGGATACGGAAAAATGGGTGCGCGGCATTGATTACGACCGCGCAGATACCGGTGATGATTTTGATGATGCGTTCGACGCCGTCATTGCCATCGAACAGGTGGAGATCCTTCCAAACGGAGGCCTTCTGATCGATGATGATGTCGAGGTGACCGGGGGGGACAGCGTTCGTCCTGCCGGCAGCACGCTGATGAAAGACGAGCTTATGCTTGTGAAAGGAACCCGCATGCGCGCGGAACATATAGCCTGTGCCGCGATGGCAGGCAGAGCGACAGTAGTTGTGTATAAAAAACCGGTGGTTGCATTTATTCCGACAGGCAGTGAACTGGTTCCTGCGGGAGCTCCGGTTGGACGCGGACAGAATATCGATTCCAACAGCCCGATGGCGGAAGCCATGATCCGTGATATGGGCGGAGAGCCGCTGCTTTTTCCGATTGTAAAGGATAACAGATCGAATCTGGAAGCCGTTCTGGAGGATGCTCTGTCCAAAGCGGATATCGTTGTACTCAGCGGTGGATCGTCCAAAGGAGAAGAAGACTTTAATACCCATATCCTCAAAGAAAAAGGTGATCTCATCTGCGACGGGGTCGCAGCGGTTCCCGGACGGCCGATGACACTGGCCCTGATTGACGGAAAACCGGTCATGAATTCCTCCGGCCCTCCGTTTGCCGCGTTTTACGGTCTGGACTGGTGCGTCCGGGCGATGATCTGTGATATGCTGGGCATTTCCTTTACTGAGAGACACCGCGTGCGCGCGAGGCTGATGGAAGATCTTCATACTCCGGAAGTAATGGAAATGCTCGTGAAAATGAACGTGTACCGCACGAGACACGGATTCCGTGCGGAACCGGTTGCGCGGGGCGCTTCCTCACTGGGAGATACGTTCAATGCCAACGGTATATTCATCAGTACCCGGGGAGTCGGTTTCCTGCCGGCAGGCAGTATAGTGCAGGTAGAACTGGAATGTACGCCAGATGAAATACCATTTATAGGATAATAATCGGAGGATTATGGCCATGTTTGATAGTAATGATTTGCTCTCAAAAATTAAGCCCGTCCCTGAAAAAATGAAATCGTTAGCACCTTTTGGAAAAACGCTGCTTCCCGTGCTGCTGACCGGACTGATCTTTCTGGGATGCACAGAAGCTCCTGTAATGAAAGAGATTCCAGCGCGTTTGCAGATTGCAGATGTCAGCGCGGCTGAAACAGAACCGTTTACGCAGAACAGCACAGGTTCTCCTGGCGCCGGCACGGCAGCAGCCAGACCAGGTATCGGTTCGTCTTCAGGAAATACCCGGACAGCGGCTGCCGGAATCGGCAATGCCGCAGCAAGAACGCAGACTGCTTATACAAAGCCGGCAAGTGGGTATAAAGACGGTACTTATACAGGAACTGCCACAGGATTTGGCGGACCGGTTTCCGTACAGGTAGTCATACGCAGTGGAAAAATCGCAGATATTACGATTACCTCGGCGTCAAAGGAGGATGCGCAGTTCCTGCAGATGGCCAGGGGGGTAATTCCTAAGATCCTGTCTGCGCAGACCCCGAATGTAGATGCTGTGAGCGGCGCAACCTACAGCTCCAACGGCATCATTAATGCTGTTAAAAATGCGCTGGCAAAAGCTGGAAATGTTGCCGCTGCGAATCACTCTTCCGGTGGACTCGGAAATTCCGGCACACCGGGCAGCAATACGGACCCGTCACCTTCCGCATCCGATTCGCAAAATCAGCAGGGGGAACAGAATCAGAATCCGGATCCGCAGCCGGCCGGTCCGTCAACCGGCAGCCGTTATGCTGACGGAACTTTTACGGGTTCTGCCACAGGATTTGGCGGACCTGTTCAGACACAGATAGTTATTAAAGACGGAGTAATTACTGCCATTGCAATTTTGTCGGCAGATCTGGAAACACCGTCTTATCTGAACTTTTCGAAATTAGTAATAGACCGCATGCTCAGTAAACAGAGTACCGATGTGGATGTAGTTGCCGGCGCGACGTACACTTCCTGGGCGATTATCAACGGCGTGAAAGAGGCGTTGTCGAAAGCGGCTGTCAATGCATCGGAGGATAATACAGATCCAACGCCGTCTAATCCGGCTGGAGTTCAGACGCCGGGTGGTAATACGGATCCGGCAGCGGATACTCCTTCCGGAGATCCGACACCGGGCGGCAACACGGATCCTTCAACGGATACACCGTCCGGAGATCCGACACCGGGTGGCAATCCAGATCCGACCACGGGCGAACCGATCGGAGATCCGACGCCGGCTAATCCGCCTGAATATCCGACGCCGGGCGACAATACAGATCCGGCACCAGGAGACAACCCGGATCCGGGTGATACTCCTGAAACACCTCCTCGCAAGTATGTTGACGGGACTTATTCCGCCAGTGCAAGCGGCTGGGGAGGTATCATCAAGCTTTCTGTCCGGATCGAAAATGATCAGATTAAAACCATTACCATTACGTCAGCTGCCAGTGAAACCCCATCTTACATGGAACGTGCAAAAATTGTCATTAACCGGATTATCAAGAATCAGAGTATACAGGTTGATACCGTGACCGGCGCGACTTATTCCTCCCGTGGCATCATCGATGCGGTAAAAGGGGCTTTGAAACAGGCCTCGGACGCGGCGGAGCAGGCGAGGCAGCAGGCACAGGAAGCGGCACCATCCGAATCCTCTTCCCAGGAGCAGAATACCGGTAGTGGGACAGGAGAATCTTCCTCACAGGCCTCTTCGATCTATTATGAAGATGGAGATTACACGGGAACCGCAAACGGATGGGGCGGTGATGTGACTGTCAAGCTGACGATCAAAGACGGGCTCATGAAGGCCATTGAAATTATTTCGGCGGCCGGAGAAACCCCGGCTTATCTGAAAGCGGCAAATAAAGTGACAACTCGTATACTGCAGAAGCAGAAAACAGATGTGGACATAGTGACCGGGGCGACCTATACCTCCAGAGCCATTATCAACGCAGTGAAGGAGGCTGCGCAGAAGGCAGAGAGAACGATCAATTCAAATAACGGATAAAGGATGCATTTGACATAAGATACTCGGTTATAGTAAACTAACTTATATAGTTAAACATATATAACCCAAATCGAAAAAGAGGCTGTCCGTAATGCTGATTAATAATCTTATGTCAAAGTTTAAAACCCTTATTGAAAAAATAAAGCCTTTCGCAGATAAAGGAAATCCTGTCCTGACTGCCGGAATACCCTTTCTTCCGGTGCTGGCAACTGGTCTGATTCTGCTGGGATGTGCGAATGCGCCTGCTTTACAGAAGATTCCGGAACGGCTGTCAGTGTCCGATATACTGGTGTCGGAGGCGGATACGTATCCCGACGGCGAAACAGGAGTGGAAGCCGGCACCGGCACGATTTCCGGAATGCCCGGCCAGGTAAGTTCTGCCGGAACGACAGCTTCGGCGGCCGGTACAGGCAGTGTGGCGGCAGGTACGGGAAATGCTGCGGCAGCGGTGCAGAAGCCGTATACCAAACCGGCCAACGGGTATAAGGATGGTTCCTATACCGGCACGTCACAGGGATTTGGCGGGCCGGTTTCTGTCAGAGTAGTGATCAGCAGCGGGAAGATTACGAATATTTCTATTCTTTCGGCAGCAAAGGAAGATGCGCAGTTTCTGGAGAAGGCCAAAGGCGTAATCGGAAAAATCCTTTCTGCGCAGACACCGAATGTAGATGCGGTCAGCGGGGCAACGTACAGCTCCAACGGCATCATTAATGCCGTGAAAAACGCGCTGTCCAAAGCGGGTGCTGTGCCGCAGAATCAGAATACCGCATCGTCAGAAACGAAAGATAATGCAGGCAGTTCTCCTTCCGGCAATAACGTCCCTCCAACGGATAATACCGAGCCGGCACCATCGGACAATTCCGGTCAGCAGGACCGTACGGAACCGCTTCCGGCGGATCAACCTGATGTGCCGGATTCGCAGGAGAACCAGCCGGTTTCCGATGATCAGACTTTACAGTCCGGGAACGGGAAGGATCCGGCAGTGAAATTTGCAGACGGCAGGTATTCTGCATCTTCTTTCGGATTTGGCGGTCAGGTCGTAGTGGATACAGTAATTGAAAATAATATCATTAAATCCATATCCGTTATTTCAGCGGATGGAGAAACCCCGGCATTTCTTCAGGATGCCGTGAAGGTAATCGACGATATTCTGGCGAATCAGAATACGGATGTGGACACCGTCAGCGGTGCGACGTACTCTTCGCGGGCGATTATCGATTCCGTAAAAAAAGCGTTGCAGGAGGCGGAGCAGGCAGCCGGCACAGCGCCGGGCCAGCAGGAGAACAGCATAGATGGATGATAACAGACAGTGGATGCTGCGGCTGATGGGACTTGCGCTCATCCTCGCGATGGTCATGGGCTACCAGATCAAAGCCTTGGCCTGGCACTCGGAAGTGGTGCAGAATGAAGCGCAGGTTCACGCGGCAGAGGAGTATAACGCGGAAATACGGGCGGCACAGGAACAGGCCGCGCAGCGTAAAGGCCCGGCAGGACAGGCCGGCCGGGATGCGGACGCGGCAAAGACATACAAAGATGGCAGTTACACTGCTTCCGGACGCGGATTTGGCGGGGATATTACGCTGACGGTTACGATTGCCGGCGGACGTATTTCGGATATCACTATTAATGATGCTTCCGGCGAAGACAAGGCCTATTTTGATATGGCCGTTACCCTGCTGCAAACCATTATTTCCGGACAGTCTGCCGATGTGGACGCGGTATCCGGCGCAACGTACAGCTCTAACGGCATCCTGACAGCAGTCAGAAACGCGCTGGAGGAGGCGGCACAATGACGGACAACACAATGTTTCTGCCGCCGGAAGAGAAGCAGAATTCAGAAAACAAGCCGGCACCGGCAGTAGAAAAGCCAGCGGACCGGAAAAAGCGAAAGGAACAGAACCGGATCCTGCGCATCGCGATCCAGGTGATCTTCTTCCTGCTGGCGCCGTCCTTGTTTACGACTGCATTTTCCGGCATTAAGCATTTTTTTACTTTGATTCATCAGGGAGAACCGCTGGAGAACAACGGGTTCATAACCGCGCTGGTCGCAATGTGTGTTTTCACGATGCTGTTCGGCCGGTTTTTCTGCGGCTATGCCTGCGCCTTCGGCTCCCTGGGCGATTTTGTGTATTATCTCAGTGAGAAGCTGCAGAAAAGGACCGGCAAACGCCTGCCGCCTCTTCCTGAAAAGGCGGGAAAAGTCATGCAGCATCTGCCGTATCTGATCCTTATGATTATCATGCTGCTCTGCGGGCTCGGTGTGTATGGCAATCTGACAGGCTGGAGTCCGTGGGAGGTGTTTGCGCTGATTACGGCGGGCAATTTCCATCTGGGAGGATCGATTCTCGGAATCATTCTTCTGCTTCTGATCATGGCCGGCATGGCTGCAGAATCCAGATTTTTCTGCCGGTTTCTGTGCCCGATGGGCGCTGTTTTCCGGCTCCTGCCGGTTTTTCCGTGGTCTCTTCTGAAACGGGATACAGATAAATGTATAAAAGGGTGTTCCGCCTGCCGGAAGCTGTGCCCGGTTCATCATGAACTGTCCGCCGGCCTGAATGCGGGCGACTGCATTCGCTGTGGAAAATGCATAGATATCTGTCCGCGCGGAAACATTTCCATCGGCCCCGTTCCGAAAATCCATGGGTTTCCGACTATATTCTCATGGGCAATGAGCTCTGGCTGACTGTGGCGAAAGCCGTTATTCTGATTATACTGGCTGCGGTGGCGGGCGCGGTTCGCTTCCTGTAGAAAGATGTGGTATAATACTGTATCTTTTGTAACGGATAAGGACGAACAACTATGGCTGCCATATTTTTTGATATTGACGGAACACTGCTGAACTGGAAAAAAGAAATGCCGGAAAGTACCGCCCGGACGCTGCAGGTACTGTGCCGGTACGGTCACGAGCCCATTATCTGCACGGGCCGCACGAAGGTATTCGCCGAGATGGAGCCTTCCCTACGGGACGGTTTTGACGGCAGGCTGTACGGCTGCGGCACCAATCTGTTTTATCGCGGAGAAGAACTGCTGCAGCGTGAGATTTCCCATGACGATCTGAAGCTGTGCATCGATACGCTGACAGAGGCGGATATGCCGTTTATTCTGGAGGGACGGGATTATTTTTATGCCCGCTCCTCTGAACTGGCGGAAGAAGCTTATGGCAGATACATCATTGACTCCCTGGGCAGCCGTATGCTGGACGCGGATGCGCACATCCGGGATCTGCACGTAAATAAACTGATTGCCGTTCTGCTGAAGCGGCATAAGGATACCGCCATGCAGGATATCGACTATGTTACACAGCGTCTCAGCAGCCGTTTCCAGGTGATGAATCACAATAACCGTGCCCTTGAGATTGTACCCCGGGGATTTACAAAGGCGACGGCGATCGAAATGCTCTGCAGCCGGATCGGACTGGATCCGAAGGATGCGTACGCCGTGGGCGACGGGAATAATGATGTGGAGATGCTGCGTCTGGTAGGCCATGGCATCGCGATGGGAGAAGCCAGTCCGGCCGCGAAGGAAGCCGCTTCCTATGTGACCTCCGGCGTCAATGAGCACGGCATCTATCTTGCAATGAGACATTTTGAACTGATATAAAATGAAAAAAACGTTGACAGGCACCGCTTATTGCTGTAATATAACTGTTGTTGAGTCGCAATGCGATTCGCGGACAAAATGCGGTAGTGCTGGAATAGGCAGACAGGCACGTTTGAGGGGCGTGTGTTCAACGGACGTATGGGTTCAAGTCCCATCTACCGCACCATATAAAGACGTCAAAGACGTTCAGGTGTGAAAACTCCCGGATTCCGGGAGTTTTTTCTTTTTCAGGCGCGGCCGGCAGGCGAAATAGAAACCAAAGAAGACTTATGGTATTATTATGTTGATAATAATGAAATGCCGGGCAGGCATTTGTACAGGGGGGCAGACAGAATAATCGGATGAATCGGAAATATTTACACAGTTTATGGCTGACGATTGCGGTCATGGCATTTATTTTTATTCAATCCGCATTTCCTGCGGATCTCTCCAGTGAGGAGAGCGGGATCATCGTTGGATTCCTGACCCGCTGGCTGCATACGGATGCCGGTCAGTCTGTATTTATTGTCCGTAAAACTGCACATTTTCTGGAATATCTCGTACTGGGGGCGGGTTTGCTGCGGACACTGCATTACAGAAAAAAGGTGGATGAAAACATCCGGTCTGCCCGCTTTTCCGGCCGCATCTGCCGCCTGGCTTTTCGGGACCTTTTATGCAGTGACGGATGAGGTTCATCAGATGCTGGTACCGGGCCGCAGCGGAGAATGCCGGGATGTGCTGATCGACAGCGCCGGTGTTCTGGCAGGAATATTGCTGGTAATAATAGTCTTTAAGATAAAGAACAGGAAAGAGGTGAAGGGATGAAGAAAAATAAGTTTGCTGCAAAGGGGCTGGCTATACTGCTGACTCTGTGCATGCTTCTGATCCCGCTGCCTGCGGGAGTGTATGCGGCGGATGGTACGGCGACGCTGACCTTTGGCAATGCCGCGGTCACGGAGACGGTGGCCGGGAGCGGCTATTCCATCAGCGGAACGACACTGACCATATCTTCGGCCGGCGTATATAAAATCACCGGCAGCTGCGAGGAAGGCAGCATAGTGGTAAAAGGCGGTGTATCGGATGTCGTTTTGATACTGCAGGACCTGACGCTGAAGGCGTCGTCCACGGCGCCGGTTGTCGTCAAAAAATCCAGTGAGGTAACCATTCATACAAAAGGAGCGGTAAACTTGTACGACAATGAGGATCCGGCGAATGAAACTTCTTCGGATGCGGCTGTGGCAGACGCTTACGAAGGCGCTGTCATTAAGGTGAAGAGCGGTTCTTCCGCCACCTTCTGCGGAAACGGGACACTCAACATCTACGGCAATGCGAAGAACGGCATCAAAGGAGCTGCTTCGTCTGCGCTGGTCTTTGCGGATTCGGGTACGACGTACCATGTGACGGCTGTCAATAACGGGATCGCCGCGGACGGCAGCATTACCATTTACGACGGAACCTTTGCCATTGATTCGGAAAATGACGGGATCAAAGCCGTTCCGGATGATACCGATACGGCCTCTGCAGGAAGCATTACCATTCATGACGGAACGTTTGACATCGATACGGAGGGCGACGGGATTCAGGCGGAATCGGAACTGGCTATTGCCGGGGGAACCTTTGATATTAAAACGTTCCAGGGCTATGATGTCAGCGGTACGAGATACTGGAATAAAACGAATAATAAAAAAGAGGACGCAGCCGGTACATTTGACGGGGGAACCATGAGCTGCAAGGGCATCAAGCTCGCGGGGGATCGTGGAAAAGAAAATGAAATCTATATCACCGGCGGTTCGTTCGTGATTAATGCATCGGATGATGCAATTCATTCCGCGAAAAATGTAGTGATTACCGGCGGCGAATTCTCGATTGATTCCGGGGATGACGGTATTCACGCGGATTCTGCTGTGACGCTGGGCACGCAGGGCGGACGGGACCGGGATCCGGATATAACGGTTAACCATTCGTATGAGGGGCTGGAAGCAGCCAATGAGTATATTATCAGCGGGCGGTTCCGCACGTATTCTGTGGATGACGGTATTAATGCGGCCGGTGGCGCAGGCGGTTCGTCGGAAGGGTTCAAGCCGGGCGGACCGGGACATCACGGCGGATCAGCCGGGAACTATTCTCTGGAAATTGCCGGCGGCCATGTGTATGTGGACTGTCTGGGGGACGGCCTGGATGCCAACGGAAAGATCTCTCTGACCGGAGGGCAGATCACGGTATTCTCCAAAGCGGCCGGCGGGGATGATTCTCCGATCGACGCCGACGGAACCATTACCATAAAAGATGCAGAGGTATTTACCGCCGGATCGGCAGGTGTGAACGGCGCGCTGAAAGCCTCCTGTTTCGGGCAGAACTATTACCAGAACAGCCGGGCGTCCTATAATGCCGGCACGGTGGTTAACGTTTACAGCAATTCGAATCTGATGTATTCGGATACGCTGCCGCGGAATGTGAGCTACTGGATGTACACCTCTCCGGCCATGACTTCCGGGAATGCATCGATTACCACCGGAGGTGCGGTGGCTGCCTGCAGCAGCAATCACTGGAATCACAGCTGGAGTTCCATGACAGTAAAGACGGCACCTGCGGAATCGGCCGCCGGTGTGGGCAGTTTTCTGTGTGCAGACTGCCAGCGGACGGAAGAGGTGACTCTGCTGTACGATAAGACTTATTCCTGCAGCGGACACGGTGAGGAAGCCGGTGAACCGGATCAGGATGAGGGATATGCCGTTCGTTTTGCTGTTGATGAAGGAGTGGAAGGGATTGATGTGTATTATACACAGGATTATTCTGCAGCGGATGAAACCGGCGTAACAGAGACGGTCAGCAGAGATTCCGGGACCGGAGAACCGTGTTCGAACGGAGACGGGCAGGTGAATTTCCAGATCCGTCTGAAGGCAGGAGTATCCATCACGGATTTGTCGGTCACAGAAGGAACGTATAAAAATATTAAAGGGCCGTCTGATACCGGACAGAAAAATCTGTATCGTGTAACAAAAATAACGGCGGATACTACGATTACGATTACGACGGCGGCCTGTGAGCACCGCAGCCTTTCCAATCCGGAATGGACCTGGAGCAGCGATTACAGTGCGGCTTCCGTTTCCTTCGACTGTGCGGACTGCGGCGAACGGGTCAGCTTTGATGCCATTGTCATCAGTTCTCTGAATGACGACCATACCATTGCATTTACCGCGTATTATGAGGATGCAGCCGGTAAAACATATGAGGATAACAAAATCGCGGATGCCTTTATGGTTACTTTTGTGAAGGACGAAGGTGTTGCCGGTATTGACGTGTATTACACGCAGGATTATATAACGGCCAATGAAACCGATGTCAGCGAAGCCACGGCCAGAGACGCCGACTGCGGCAAGCCGCTGGTTTCCGGTTCCGGACAGGTGAATTTCCTGATCCGTCTGAACAGCGGCTATAAGGTGGCCGATGTGAAGGGGGACGCGAATTTCAAAAATCTCAAAGGTTCCTCTGAGACCGGTGTGGGCAATCTATACCGCCTTACCAAGATCACAGGTGATGTGACGGTAACCATTACAACAGAGTCAGGGCATGTTCATGATCTGACGCATATGGACCGTGTGGAACCGACCTGTCTGGAAACCGGCAGAGCGGAGCACTGGTATTGTGCCGGCTGTGAAAGCAGCTTTGCGGATGAACAGGGCACCGATCTGATGGAGACGACGGAGCTGCTCATTGCGGCTGTTGGCCATGACTGGGATGAGGGCACTGTCACCACGGCGCCGACCTGCACGAAGGACGGCGTGCGGACATATACCTGCCGGAATGACAGCAGCCACACGTATACGGAAGTGATCCCGGCATCCGCAGACAGTTGTCCGTCGGCAGCGTTCAAAGATGTGGACCGGGAGCAATGGTATCACGATGCCGTGGATTACGCGGTGGCGAACAAACTGATGAACGGCATGGCGCAGGATCAGTTTGATCCGAACGGCACCACCACCCGGGCCATGATCGTTACGATTCTTTATCGTCTGGAAGGTGAGCCGGATGTCAGCAGCGCCTCTCCGTTCACGGATGTGGAGAGCGGAAGCTGGTACGACCATGCGGTTATCTGGGCCAGCGCAAATGACATTGTGAATGGTTATGGCGAGGGCAGGTTCGGGCCGAATGATAAGATTACCCGGGAACAGTTTGCAGCGATCCTGTATCGCTTCGCAAAATATAAAGGATATGATGTCAGTGCGGGTGCGGATCTGTCGGGCTATACCGATGCGGCATCGATCGGTGAATGGGCGCAGGATGCGATGAAGTGGGCCAATGCGGCAGGCCTGATCACCGGGCGTACGGAAAAAACGCTGGTGCCGGCCGGCAGCGCTACCCGTGCGGAGGCGGCGACGATCCTGATGCGCTTTATTGAAGGTTCGAAAAAATCATAACAGGATTTGTTCCGAAGGGTTTCGTCTCTGAAGGCGGATAGCGATTCCGGACAGAAGAAGAAAAAGACCGGCCGGCAGGGCGAATTACCGGTGTTTCCGGAGCCCTGCGGCCGGTTATGTTTTTGCATTATTTTATCTTGTGGAAGGTGAGCAGATGCCCGTCTTCCTGGATTTCCATCTCCAGGCCGAATTTTCTGAATTCCCCGGCGATATAGGCAGCGGCTTCTTCATTCGGCTCTTCCAGTGTGAAATAGAGGTTGCCGCCGCACGGATCATGGATCTGCGGGTTGACACCGAATTTTTCTTTGGTTTCACGGCGGACTCTGTCCGCGTCAAATATGGATAAGTTCATTCCGAATCTCCTTTCACAGGGTCATTCTTGCGGCGTCCGAAACGCCGCAGTACGGCGGAAATGCCGGCCCCGACAGCGCCGGCCGCTATGGTAAACGCCCCGAGCAGTATATCCAGTACAAATTCGCCGAACAGAAACAGTAAGAGAATGATCAATATTATTATCAGTGCAATTTTCATGAATATACCACCCCCTGGCTGCCATTATGATGTTATTTGTCAGACAGATTTTACATTATAATTCCGGCGGACGCAAGATGTGGTATAATGCAAGCAGGTTTTCGCGCAGTGCGCGAACAGTAAACAGGGAGAAATTGCATAAGGAGTGTGTTTAAATATGACAGAAAGACAGAAAAAGGCAGCGCAGCTGCACAGCAGCGGCTATAACTGTGCGCAGGCGGTAGCATGTACCTTCTGTGAAGATCTGGGATTTGATGAAGAAACGGTGTTCCGCCTGGCGGAAGGTTTCGGCCTGGGTATGGGCGGCATGCAGGCCACCTGCGGTGCGGTATCCGGAGCGGTCATGCTGGCGGGCATGGTTAACAGCAGAACGGAAATGGAAGGACGCTCCAAATCATTAACATATAAAATCGGGCGGGACATTCCGGCAAAATTCCTGGAGAAAAACGGATCTCTGATCTGCAGGGAGCTGAAGGGTGTGGATACCGGCCGTGTGCTCCGTTCCTGCCCGGGATGCATTGATGACGCAGTGGAAATCGCAGAAGAAGTGCTCGATTTGAAATAAACTGTATTTTTCATTATTCTCCGTCAAATCGTATACGTTTTTCTTGATTTTTCAGTGGATAAAATATATAATATTTTCACTGAAATTTGTGCGCGGGTATAGTTCATCGGTAGAACGCGGCCTTCCCAAGGCTGAGAGGAGGGTTCGATTCCCTTTACCCGCTCCATCAAGATTTATTATAATATACCATTTGACGAAGCATCACAGGGTATGCCGATCAATATTGACTCATCCCTCGCCGGATGGGTCTTTTTTCATACTTCAGGAGGCTATATATGAAACAGCTCGGTGTTAATGAAATCAGAAAGATGTTCCTGGAATTTTTTGAAACCAAGGAGCATCTGGCGCATGAAAGTTTTTCGCTTGTACCGGACAGCGACAAGAGTCTGATGCTGATCAACTCCGGAATGGCCCCTCTGAAACCGTATTTCGCCGGGCTGAAGACGCCGCCGAAAAAAAGAATGTGTACCTGCCAGAAGTGCATTCGTACAGGCGATATTGACAACATCGGTTATACCGACCGCCACGGCACCTTCTTTGAAATGCTGGGCAACTTCTCCTTTGGCGATTATTTTAAAGAACAGTCTCTGAAGTGGGGCTGGGAATTTATCACGGAATGGCTGGAGTTGCCGAAGGACAAGGTCTGGGCAACGATTTATGAAGACGACGACGAAGCATTTGCGATTTGGCGGGATATTATCGGTATGCCGGAGGAACGCATTGTCCGTCTTGGCAAAGATGATAATTTCTGGGAAATCGGCATCGGCCCGTGCGGTCCGTGTTCTGAAATTTATTTCGACCGCGGAGAAGAATACGGCTGCGGCCAGCCGGACTGCAAGCCGGGCTGTGACTGCGACCGTTACATGGAATTCTGGAACCACGTATTTACACAGTTCGACCGCCAGGAGGACGGCAGCTATCTGCCGCTGGCGCATCCGAACATTGATACCGGTATGGGTCTGGAACGTATGGCCTGCATCATGCAGGGAACGGATTCCCTCTTCAATATTGATACCATCCGTCACATCCTGAACCGCGTGGTGGAAGTGTCCGGCGTGGAATACAAAATGGGGAAGAGCAAGGAGGATGTTTCGATCCGCATTGTGACGGACCATATCCGTTCCGTTGTATTCATGATCAGCGACGGCATTCTTCCGAGCAATGAAGGCAGAGGCTACGTCCTGCGCAGACTGCTCCGCAGAGCGGCGAGACACGGCCGCCTGCTGGGTATTAAGGGAGAATTCCTCTCGGATCTGGCAGACCGGGTGATCGAGGTATCCGGAGACGCGTATCCTGCCCTGGAAGAAAAGAAAGATTATATCAAGAAGATTATTTCCATTGAAGAAAGAAAATTTGCGGAAACCATCGACCAGGGCATGAGCATTATCGCTGGTTACATCGACGAAATGAAGGCCGCCGGCCAGACGCAACTGTCCGGGGAACGTGCATTTAAACTGTATGATACTTATGGCTTCCCGCTGGACCTGACGACGGAAATCATTGCCGAAGAAGGCATGACCGCCGATGAAGAAGGTTTTAACGCCCTCATGGAACAGCAGAAGGAAATGGCCCGTTCGGCGAGAAAATCCGATGACGAAGTGGCCTGGCAGGATGAGAATCTCGGTTTCTTCAACACGGAAGATGCGACAGAATTCGACGGATACGATACCCTTTCGGAAAGTGCGGAGATTATTGCCGTTCTCATGGACCGCAATCCGGTGGATGTCATCTCCGAAGGGCAGGAAGGCATCGTGATCCTCGATCACACGCCGTTTTATGCTGAAATGGGCGGCCAGTGCGGTGACAAGGGCATCATGACTACCGGCGGCAGTGAGCTGCAGGTCCTGGATACTGTGAAAGCAAAGGATCTCTTTGCGCATAAGGTGAAAGTTGTCAAAGGAGAATTCCGGACCGGTTCTTCCGTTATGGCATCGGTCGATATGGTGAACCGTCACCGGATCGCCAGAAACCATACGGCAACACACATTCTGCATGCCGCACTGAAAGAAGTGCTGGGCAGCCATGTCAACCAGGCCGGTTCCTTTGTCGGTCCGGATAACCTGCGGTTTGACTTCACCCATTTTGAAGCGGTGACACCGGACGAACTGGCAGCGATTGAGCGTCTCGCCAATGAAAAAATTGCGGAATTCACGGATGTCACCACCGACGTGCTCAGCATGGAGGAAGCGAAGAAGACGGGAGCGACCGCGCTCTTTGACGAGAAATACGGCGAAACGGTGCGTATTGTATCCGTCGGCGATTTCAGCAAGGAATTCTGCGGCGGCACCCACGTTGCCAATGCGGGACAGATCGGCGCCGTGAAAATTACGGGTGAATACGGTGTTGCTGCCGGCGTACGCCGGATCGAAGCCATTACCGGCGACGGCATTGCCAGTCAGGTGGCTGCGGAAGACCGTCTGATTGCCGATGTGTCGGAAGCACTGCGGACCCAGCCGCACAATCTGCTCACCAGAGCCACTTCCCTGATGGAAGAGCTGCGCGCGGTGAAGAAGGAACTGGAGGAACTGAAGAAGGCCAGCATGGGCGATGCAGCCGGCGATCTGCTGAAGAACGCGGAAGAAATCGGCGGTGTGAAGCTGGTTACCGGCCGGTTTGAAGACGTGGATATCGCAGAGCTCAGAGATCTGTCCGATCAGCTGAAAGCCCGTGAAAAAGGCCTGGTTAATGTTCTGGCAGCCGTAAACGGTGAAAAGGTGACCTTTCTGGTATCGGTTTCCGACGAACTGCTGGAGCAGGGTTATCACGCCGGTAAGATGATCAAGGAAATCGCGAAGGCAGCCGGTGGCGGCGGCGGCGGAAAGGCCGATATGGCGCAGGCGGGTGCAAAGGATGCATCCCGCATCGGCGATGCTTTTGCAAAGGCAAAGGAACTGCTGGGCTGATTGTTCCGGCATGCTGTCCATATATCCCGCTGCGGGGGAAATCTTAAAGATTCTTATATTTGCGGGAATTGTTCGTTTATCCGGGTCAGTGAACTTGATAATCCTTTTAAAAGGTTATACAATCAAAATATGTGAATTGAAATCAATGCATCCTGAACATGGAGATGAAGAATATGGAAAAGAACACAATTATTTTCTCAAATACAGATGAAATTAAAAGAAAGACGGTCCAGGAAATACTGAGTCAGGTTTTTGACGCGCTGCAGGAAAAAGGGTATGATCCGGTCGGTCAGATCGTAGGCTATATCACCAGCGGTGAACTGTCCTATATTACAAGCTACCGGGATGCCCGGAAACTGATCCGGCAGGTGGAACGGGATGAGCTTGTGGAAGTCATGCTCAAGAATTTTCTTGGTAAATAAAGTCTGTTCATGGCAGCCCGGGGAGTATGGATACCCTCCCGGGCTTTTTTTGACGGCCGTCGGCTGTTTTAAAGGAGTTTATAATTATGCGGGCGATAGCATTGGATGTCGGAGATAAAACCATAGGTGTGGCGGTCAGCGATCCGCTGATGCTGACGGCGCAGGGAATTACAATCATCGATCGAATCGGGATTCGCAAGGATGCGGATAAGGTACTCGATCTGGTCAGAGAATATGCATGTGATATCATCGTGATCGGCCTGCCGCTGAATCTGGACGGCAGTGACAGCGTGCAGACGGAAAAAGTGCGCGCTTTCCGCACGATGCTCGAGAATAAAATGCGCAGTACGGCGATGAAGGGGATTGAAGTAGTATATCAGGACGAACGATTCACGACCAAGATGGCGGAAGCCGTGCTGATCGAAGCGGATGTATCCAGAAAAAAGAGGAAGGATGTCATCGACAAGCAGGCGGCGGTTCTGATACTGCAGAGCTATCTGGACAGCCGTCCGGGAGGGCAGGTGTAATACATGCTGAATGAAAGATGGATGCGTCTTTTATCGAATTCCCGCAGGTATATTGCAGGAACCGTGATCAGCCGGTGGATTTCCCTGCTTGTGCTGGTGGCAGCGGTCTTTGCGGGAGCGGATCTGATCGGAGAAGCCTATGATCAGACAATGTCTGACGGGTCTCTTCGGAGAACGGTTCTTTTATTCCTGCTGTTCCTTCTGATTCGTTTTGTGTGCGGCCGCGTCCGGGCGGCACTGGCCGGGCATGTCGGTTTATCTGCGGCAGGGCGCCTGCAGGAATCCATTTTTGTGAAATTCTACCGCCTGGGCATCACATACCGGGATACGGCGGATCCGGACATCGTTATCCGGCTGGCCGCGGAAAGCAGCGGGCATGTGGAACAGTTTTTAAGCCGTTTCCTGCCGCAGCTGCTGTACAGTGTGGTGGCGCCGGTGATTCTGTTCTTCGCGTTCATGCGTGTCAACCTTCCGGCGGCCGCTGTTTTTCTGGTTTGTTCACTGCTGTTCCTGCTGGTTCTTGCACTGATCGGGATCATTGCATCGCGCCGGCAGCGCAGGGGAAAGACTGTTTTGCCTTCCTTCGAAGATCGTTTCCGGGAATGTAT
>JAFWDF010000028.1 GCA_017534025.1 Bacillota bacterium | reverse complement strand
ATTACAACTGGCAGGTCTGGGATACCAGAACTTTTTCCATTTACGGCGGAGACGACAAAAATACGGATCCGGACGCCAGTGAGCATGTCATTAACGCCATTCTGAATTTCATGGATCATAACGGAATTGTGGAATTCGGACATCACCGGGGCTATATTTCCTCGGTGATTACGGATCAGGATATGCAGGTGATCAAATCTGACCGGGCCGGCTTCTTTAACTGTAAAGTGAAGGTGGGCGATGTGGTGCACCAGGGACAGATCATTGCCGAGATTCTGGATATGGGAGACGGGCATGTGCTTTCGGAGGTCATGGCGCCGAAGGAAGGCATCGTATTCTTCATTCAGTCCAATCCGCTGGCTTTTGCAAACGGGCAGTTGATGCTTCTCGTCTGACCACATTCCAAAAGGGGTGAGAACAAATGGTAAAAAGTGTATTGGTGCAGGATTATTTTGATTCGTACTGCTATTTTTTTATCGATGAAGCCACAAAACACGGGTTTCTTATCGATCCCGGCGCCGAGCCGGAAAAGCTGCTGGAGATCATTCGGCAGGAAGGCTGGGTGATCGAAAAGATTCTTCTGACACATGGGCATATTGATCATATCGGAGCGGTCAGTGTGATCCGCGCCGAGCTGAATCTGCCGGTTTACGCGCATCCGGAGACGCTGTCTTTCATCATGGATGAAGAGGTGAATCTGTCGGATGTATACGGTGAACCGCCGGATATCGGCGAGGTACTGCCTTTGTCGGACGGGGGTGTGTTCCAGTTGGAGGCGGATCCGTCCTTCCGGCTGAAGACCATCTTTACGCCGGGGCACACGGTGGATTCAGTGGTCTTTTACGCGGAACGCGAACAGGTGGCGTTTGTCGGCGACAGCATTTATAAAGGCTGCCTGGGCGATTATCTGTACCCGGGCGGCAATTATGAACTGCTGCTGCGGACGGTGAAGCGGAAGATCCTGGCCCTGCCGGAGGAGACGGTGCTCTACAGCGGGCATTCCGAACCGACCACAGTAGGCGATGAGAAACCACTGTATGCCTGATGCCGCAGTCCGGTGGCACACCGAAAAAAGAATAAAAAAATAGAAGAACGAAAAAAGCGTTCCGGGGAATTCTGTCCGACAGGATCGGAAGAAGATTCCGGAACGCTTATTATTTACTGTTCTGCCGGGGCGGTTTCCGGCTGGCTTTCCGCGGAAGCCGCATCGGTTTGGCTTTCCGCCGTACCGGCGGCTTTCCTGCTTTCTTCCCGGGCGGCATAGATCTGTTCGATAATGGTATCGCCCAGCTTTTTCTGCTGCTCCTTATCCAGTGAAGCCGTGTCGATGGCCGGCAGGAAGGTCAGAATCACATGGCCGGGACGGATCCATTTTCCGTTGTTGGCTTCCATGATTTTATACGAGCCGTCGATGGAGACCGGCACGATCGGGATGCCGTTCCGGATGGCGCCGCGGAAGGAACCGTTGTGGAACGGGCCGATTTCTTCGCCTTTGCTGCGGGTGCCTTCCGGGAAGACGACCATGCTGCGGCCGTTCTTCAGCTTTTCATCGACTTCTCTGAGCGAGCGCAGGGATTTTCTGGCATCGCTGCGGTCGATAAATACACATTCCATAAAATTCATCCAGGTCTGGATCAGCGGGATTTTTCCGATGGAGTCCTTGGCCAGCAGGCCGGCGGACGGGCCGTAGGCAATCATGATCGGAATATCCCAGTCGCTCTGGTGATTCGGCAGGTACAGGGCGGTGTCGGCCGGTATGTTTTCTTCTCCCTTCACTTCCACCGTCACGCCGGCATACCGCAGCATGGCCAGCGCCCAGTGGCGCACCCGGCTGTCCCGGAGATGCCGGAACGTGGTGAGGTCGCCGGAATCCCGCAGCCTCCGGGCATGTCTTCCGTCGCCTTTCGCTCCGAGCAGATAGAAAATGGTGCGGATCAGCCAGTAAATCGTTCTCATTGCGTGTACCTCCCTGTAATGCTCCATCCAAATAATCTGCCTTAAGTATAACACGTTATATCGCGTTTCGGCATGGGGAAGTGATTCTTTCCGGAGGCGTTTTTGTGATATACTATCTATAGCAATTGATATAATAATTATTATGAAGCGAATGGAAGCGGAACCAAAGGGGAGAAGTATGAAAAAGCGGAAGAACAGGATGAAAAGAATCGCATCCGTCTGGCTGGCCGTGATGCTGACCATGGTCTGCCTTGTGCCGGAGACATTTGCGGTGACCATTCATTTCAGCGGAGACTGCGGTGACAATCTGTCCTGGACGCTGAACAGCGCCGGTGTGCTGACCATCAGCGGAGACGGAGCGATGGAGGATTTCGATGCCCACGCCTGGGGAGACCAGGAACCCTGGTATGAAGTAAAGGACCAGATAAAAGAAGTAATAATTGAGGAAGGTGTTACCAGCATCGGCACGGATGCGTTTGAGCATTGTCACTATATAGAAAAAGTGACGCTGCCGTCAACGTTGAAAAGTATCGGAGAGTATGCCTTTCTCATGAATATCGCTCTGGAAGAGGTGACCATTCTGGAAGGCGTAACGGAGATCGGAGACGGCGCTTTTCAGTACTGCGAGGTATTGCGAAAGGCAGATCTTCCGTCCTCGCTGAGAAGTCTGGGCTCCTGTGTGTTCTGTGAGGACCCGATTACGCAAGTGGTCATTCCGCAGGGTATGACAAAAATCGAGTGGAGTACCTTCCATGACTGCCTGGAGCTGCGTTCCGTCGTGCTGCCGGCCAGTGTTGCGGAGATCGAAAGGAATGCGTTCCGGGGATGTACATCCCTGACCACGGTCACCGGCGGAGCCGGTGTGACGAATATCGGTGCCAACGCCTTCGGGGATACACCGTGGCAGAAGGCTCAGGGTGATTTTGCGGTTCTGGGATCGGTTCTCGCGGCATACAACGGAAGCGCGAAATCTGTCTCTGTGCCGGACGGTACGGTCCGGATCGCGGACAGCGCCTTTGAAGGAAATATGGTAATGAAAACCGTTGCGATCCCGAACAGTGTAACCGGCATCGGCTCCAGAGCCTTTGCGGACTGTACCGCTCTGACCGAATTGAAGATGCCGGATTCTGCTGCGGAGGTCGGCAGCGAGGCCTTTTCGGGCTGTACCGCGCTGAAAACGCTGGTTCTGTCGAAGAACCTCAGCACACTGGGCGAAAAAGCCTTTGCCGGATGCACGGCTCTGACAGCGGTGGAAATTCCGGCCGGGCTGAAGAAAGGCCCGCAAGTTTTCGATGGCTGCAGCGCGCTGAAAAAAGCCGTGTTCCAGGATAAAATGACGGAGATTCCGGATGAATTGTTCGAAAATTGTACCGGATTAACCGAGATTGCTTTTCCAAAGAACCTGAAAACAATCGGCGAGAAAGCCTTCTCCGGCTGTACCGGCCTGACGGAAATCCTGTTCCCGGCAACCCTGGAGAAAATCGGATGGAACGCTTTTTCGAATTGTTCAGGGCTGAAAAAGATATATATACCAATCCGTACAACCTCCATCGGAGGCGGTGCCTTTTACGGTGCGGCGGAGGATCTGGAAGTTTACTATGCCGGGAATGAGATGGATTTCTTCGGCCTGGATGAAACCACCAGAAATGCCATGGCGAACGGATACGCTCCATATTTCAATGCCACAGGGTTTTCCATCCCGGGCGGTGACGAGATCCCTGCTGACGGATTGGCCCGCTCCGGAAGAAAATCCGTCCGGAAGCTCACCTGGGCGGAGATCTGCGGGAAGTATGATCTTCTGGTAAAAATGCCGGACAATCTGTATCAGACAGAACCGGTGGTATCTTCGAAAGGATACCGCCCCGGCGTACTTACAAAAGACGCTGTAAACTATTACCAGAATGCGATTAATTATTATCGCGCCGTTGCCGGAGTCAGCCCGGTTGCACTGACAGACGAGCGGAATGAAAGCGCTGCCTGGGGATCCCTCGCCATGGCCATGAACGGGGTAATGACCCATTATCCGGATAAGCCGTCCGGAATGAGCGATGCGGATTACGCCCGCGCGTATTATGCGACTACCCACAGCAATCTGTCCTATTCCAACCCGCCGAGTCCGATCTGGGCCATCATCGGGCAGATCGAGGATTCGGATTCGAGCAATGCGCACGATCTGGGCCACCGCCGCTGGCTGCTGTCACCGTATATCGCGACTATGGGCGTCGGTCTGGCGCACAATGGCGACAATCTGTACACAACCGTGCGGGTGTTCGGTGACGGAGAGGACGAGATAAATGCCGATGATTACGATTTCGTGTCCTGGCCGGCCTCCGGGAACAATCTGAGTGAAACCTTCACACCGGATGTGATCTGGTCGGTCAGCCTGAATGGCAGTAAATATGAGCCTCCGTTATATGATGAAGTGAGCGTAAAGATCCGGAGTTTCCTGTCAGGGACGGAATGGGAGCTCTCCTCAGATTCCACACAGGAAACGACCGGTTGGTTTAATGTATCCAACCGGGGTTACGGGTATATGAATACCATCGTATTCCAGCCGAATACACGGGTCGAATTCGAAGGCGATTATCTGGTGACCGTTTCGGGCCTTCATTTGAGAAAAGACGGCAGTGAAGCGACTATACAGTATCTGGTTACTTTCAAATCCTACGGGGAAGCCATGCAGGCGGACGATTCCGATTACAATCCGTTCTGGGATGTTTCTTCCAAGGATTATTATTATGAGCCAGTCAAATGGGCCGTGCAGCAGGGCATTACCAACGGCACCGGCGAGACAACCTTCAGTCCGGAGCAGGTCTGCACCCGTGCCCAGGTGGTCACCTTCCTGTGGAGAGCCATGGGAAGTCCGGAACCGAAGAAGGGAAGCAGTTCCTTTACCGATGTAAAAGATCCGAAAAGCTGGTACTATAAAGCGGTGCTGTGGGCGGCACAGAACGGGATCACAGCCGGTGTGGATGCGGATCACTTCGCGCCGGAACAGACGGTGACCCGCGCGCAGTTCGTCACGTTCCTGTGGCGCGCGGCGGGCGAAGAGCCGGTCAGCAGCGGCTCAAATCCGTTTGAAGATCTGGGCAGCCCGGGCAGCTGGTATTACAATGCGGTGCTGTGGGCGGTGGAGAATGGGATTACCAACGGGATTGACCCGACGCACTTCGGCCCGGGGAAAGGATGCACCAGAGGCCAGGTTGTGACGTTCCTTCACCGTCACCTGGCGAAGCAGTAGACACAGGACAGGATCCATTTTCTGAATAATTAAGCCATATATGTGCCCGGATTGCTCTGCGCCACGGCGGCAGGGGATCCGGGCATGGCTGTTTCCGGAACGGGATCTCACATTTTCGCCTGAGATGCATTTAACAGACTTCGATTTTGTAGTATACTTGAATAAGAATACCTATGGCGAGGACTGGCCTGCCGTGCGCAGTTCCCAAAAACGGGGAATGTATGGGACACGCATCGCCGGAAAGAGAATGATTCAAAATGAATGCAGACACAATTAATTTGGAAACAATCGGCAAAATGATGGAAGACAGCATCCTGGGCAAAATCCTGTCCGCGCTGCTGATTCTCGCGTGCGGCATGCTTCTGCTGCATATTCTGCTGAAAATCATAAAGAGAGCGCTGGATAACTCCACCCTGGATCAGGTGCTCCACACATTTATCATTAATACAGTAAAAGTAATCGGTGTGATTCTCCTGCTGATCACGGTGCTCACGCATCTGGGCGTGCCTACAGGATCCTTTGTCACGGTAATCGCGGCGGGCGGAGCAGCCATCGCGCTGGCGCTGAAGGACAGTCTGGGCAATTTTGCCGGCGGGATTCTGATCATGCTTCACAAGCCGTTCCGGCAGGGCGATCTCATCAGCAGCAACGGCGTGGAGGGCCGGGTGCAGCATATTGACCTGCTGTACACGACTCTGCTTACGCTGAATTACCAGACGATCACACTGCCTAACGGGCTGCTGGCCAACAATACCATCGTCAATTATTCCATGTCGGAACGGCGCCGGATCGACGTCAAAGCTTCCATTGCCTATGCGACGGATATTGAACGGGCCAGGCAGTGCATCCTGGACACCATCGCGCAGTCGTCATCCTTCCTGGTTTACCCGGCGCCTTTTGTAGGCGTGGCGGAGCACGGGGACAGCGCGGTGATTCTGGATGTGCAGGTCTGGTGCGAGACAGAGCATTTCTTCGCGGCGAGATACGAGCTGCTGGAATCCATTAAAAATGCATTTGACGAAGCCGGGATCGAGATTCCGTTCCCGCAGATTACGATACATAACGATATCGGAGATTTTGAAGCGGACCATCCGGAAACCGAAAAGGAGGGGTTGATTTGATCAAAGGAAAACATCTTCTCGAACCTATGGATCTGACCATCGAAGAGATGGATGAGATCTTTGCCATGGCGGATGATATCATAGCGGATCCGAAAAAATACGCGCACTGTGCAGACGGGCAGCTGATGTCCGCGCTGTTTTATGAACCCAGCACGCGGACGAGGCTGAGTTTCACCGCCGCCATGCTCCGGCTGGGCGGCCAGGTGATGGGTTTTTCGGAACCGGCTTCCTCTTCTGTTTCCAAAGGGGAAAGCATAGCGGATACCATTCAGACCGTGAACTGCTACTCCGACATTATTGTCATGCGGCATCCGAAGGAAGGTGCGCCGCGGGTAGCGGCCATGAATTCCGGCATCCCGGTCATTAACGCGGGTGACGGCGGCCATCAGCATCCGACCCAGACCCTGACGGACCTGATGACGATGCGCAAATACAACGGAAGGCTGGACAATCTGACCATCGGCCTT
>JAFWDF010000027.1 GCA_017534025.1 Bacillota bacterium | reverse complement strand
CCCGGGAGCAGAATTATCTGCTGCCGGGATTTTTTTCAGGAAATCCCCGTGCCGTGCGCGGAGTTCAGTTTTATGAACCCTGCCGTCCGGTCAGTTCTGCGGCGGATTCAACAATATTTCTGTGGATGATTTCCCGCGGTTCAAAACGGATAATGGAAAAAACGATCTGCATGACGATGCCGGCGCCGAAGGTGCCGATAATGGTGCCGATCCCGATCGGTCCGCCCAGCAGCCAGCCGGTCAGCAGCACCACGGCCCACAGGCCGACCTGTACAAATCCGATGGGAACAGACGGCAGCCGTTTGCCGAGAGCGATCAGAAGAGAATCCCTGGGACCGCATCCCTGAGCCGCCCGCATATAGATCCACTGCCCGACTGCCATGAATACCAGTCCTGCCAGAATGGACAGGATGCCGGCCGGCAGGGAGTGATTCTCCGGCAGCGGATTCAGATCATTAAAAAACTGTACAAAGTTGCCGGTCAGGAGTGCATCAAGCACGGTTCCAAAGCCGATCTTCTCTCCCATCAGTACATCAATGACGAGTATGCACACAGCCATGACGGTCATGGAGATGCCGTAATTCATCGGTGTATGATAGGAAATCCCCATGCCCAGGCAGTCCCAGGCAGCCAGGCCGATATTGGCATATATCGTCAGGTGTACGCCGAAGGCGAAGATAAAGAGGCCGGCCACGATTCTCCCCCATCCTTTTATGACGGTGCTTCTGCCGCCGGACTGTTTCATGACGGAAGGTGATTGCATTGTTTTACTGTTCTCCATTTACTATTGCAGCACCTGAGCTGCCAGGAAATCTCCGATCAGCTTGTTAACCAATTCGGGTGCATCGGTATTGGCGTTGTGCCCGGCATTTGGAATCCATTCGATCGGAATGCCGCTCTGGCAGTGCCAGACACGGTTATAGCCGGTCGTGAATCCCGCCCTGTCTTTGCTGCCGCAGAGCAGCAGGGCCGGACAGCGCAGATCATAGGAACGGTCGGCCCGGTACGCTTCCGCGACAATGTGAAATCCGTGCCCTGCCACGGCGGCGTACCGGCTGTGCTGGCCGTCGTACACCTGCATCATGTCTTTTACCAGTTTTCGTCCGTACGGGGTTTCGGATAATCCGTAGGTTCCCTGTCGGACCAGACTGGACCACGGACAGAAACGGAATACCTGTTCCATCTGATCCAGCGTCCAGTGCACCGGAGCGCAGACGAATTTCCTTTGAAGCGGCGCGGAGTCAATGGATACATATCCTCTGAGCATATCCGGAAAGCATTCTGCGAAAGCCTGCCCGACATATCCTCCCATGGACTGCCCGATGATGACCGGATCCGTCAATTCTTCTTTTGTGAGTATATCATGCAGCCAGACGGCTTTATCCGCGAGGCCGAATTCCATGTGGAACGGCCAGGAGGCGGCGTGTCCGGGCGCATCCCAGACAAAAACCGTATACTGCTCTTTGAAGAATTCCACCTGTTTGTCAAACAGACGGTGATCCGTGGTCAGCCCCGGCAGAAATACCAGGACGGGCCTGTCCGGATCGGAATGGCGGTGAATCCAGTAATGAATCGGCCCGCAGTTTGTCTCATATATATATTCTTGCATAAAAATATTTCCTTATCAGCAGTTCCCGGTGTACACGTAAAGCAGGTTTTCTCTTGCTGCTTCCGCCAGCCGGTAAACCTGCGCCACGCTGGTGGCCGACCGGTCCGTCATATGAAAAGCCGGGAAAAAGCGGGAAATGTGGAGCGGAATTTCCTTTCCGGGAACGATTCCGTCCAGTCCGGCGATCCAGCTGCTCAGCTTCCGGATCTCGGCAACACTGTCATTTTCGCCCGGAATGACCAGCGTGGTCAGCTCAACATGACAGCTGCGTACGGCCTCCTGAATAAAGTATTTCACCATATCCAGATTCCCTTTGATCAGCTGACTGTAAAACCGGTCCGTAAATGCTTTTAAATCGATGTTCATTGCGTCAATATAAGGAAGCAGCTGCCGGAGAACGTCGGTGGATGCCGTGCCGTTGGTGACCATGACATTCAGGAGACCCTGTTCTTTCGCCAGTTTCGCTGTGTCCCGCACGAATTCCCATCCGATCAGCGGTTCATTATACGTAAAGGCGATGCCGATATTGCCGCGCTGCTTCAGGCGCACTGCCGCCTGTACGATGTCCTCCGGGGAAGAACCGCCTGCGGAACCGTTTGCGCGGTCCGCGAATACTGCGGCTTTTTCCGACCAGGAAATCGTATGGTTCTGGCAGAACGGACAGCGAAGATTACAGCCGTAGCTTCCGATTGAAAAGATCATACTGCCGGGATGAAAATGCCGCAGCGGCTTTTTTTCTATCGGATCGAGCGCGGAGGCAGTGATCTTTCCATAATTGGCAGGTTTGACGACTCCGCCGGAACAGGTCCGTGCCAGACAGAATCCGGTCTTCCCTTCTTCGATTTCACAATGTCTGAAACATACTTCGCATCTGGCCATAATCGTTAATACCCGAGTGTCTCTTTTACCAGTACAATTTCCGTATGTGCGCCGATCAGGTTTTCCCAGAATACGACGAGTCCGCGGCAGATTCGCTGCGGGCTGCTGCAATTGTAGCAGCGGTCGCCTTTCACCGCACACGGTGTTTTAACATTCAGGCGCTGCGCGTTTTTCGGGGCGGCGGTATTGCGCGCACGGAACAGCGCACTGTCGTAATCCGGGGCAATCTTATTCTCCCCTACGACAAAATATACCCGGTCATGGCCGAACAATGTGGAGGCAACCCGGTTGCCGATGCCGTCTATGTTAATGATTTCGCCGGTTTCCGCCACACCGTTGGCCGACGTTACATAGACACTGGTATTGACGGCTTTCCGGCGAATAGCAGCTTTCTCCGGCTGCTCATCGGCCATGGTATGCCAGAGCACGTCATTATGCTTCGAAAGCCTTTCAAAAAGGCCCAGCTCCTGCAGGGTGACAGAGCCGCCGAAGGCCACCGTGGTCCGGTCGATTTCCCGGTCCAGATACGCGGCTGCTTCTTCCTTTGTATCAAACAGACGGACAATATATCCCAGTCTCTCGAGGTTTTCTTTCGTTTTCAGAATATCCATGGATTTTACTCCCCGTTCCTTTAATTTGTTATTATATCACGAGCGGACTCATACGTGTTAAATGATTATTACCGGGCTCTAATTAGTTTGATAATCAAAATATCTTGACAATTCTTTTGTGTACTGTAGAATAATAGGGATTAAAGCGAATTGCTCTGTCATTTCAAAAGTGCAGTAAGATATGATCAGTTCATCATTATCTGGGCTGCCGGCTGCGGCAGCGGAATGGAGATTATTATGAATCAGAATGTACAGAATCCTGCATCTGAGGAACAGAAAAAAACGGTATCCGGCAATCACGGATGGACCTATGAAAATCCGGTAAAGGAAGACGGAGGTTTTTCCGAAGGTCGTACGATCCAGGTCAGAACAGATCCTGAACTGGATACCATGTGGTATACGGATCTGAGGGAGATCAGAGATATAAAGGAATTGCTGGACGGAAGCGCCGAACTCTTCGCAGACCGGCCTGCCTTCTGGACCAAGAAAAAACGCGGCGGGAAATATGTGCCTGTCACCTACCGCATGTTCAAGCGTGATGTGGATGCGCTTGGCACAAAGATGCTGGCCATGGGCTGGAAAGGAAAGCACATTGCCGTGACCGGGCAGAGCTGCTATGAATGGTTTGTTACCTTTACAGCGGTATTAAACGGCGTCGGTGTCATCGTTCCGATTGACAAGGAGTTTGATGCCGCAGCTGTGCGGAATATTATGGACACCGCGGAATGCGATATCATTTTCCATACCGGCACGGAAGAAAAAAAGATTGATTCCTTAACGGAGATCTCACATAAGATCCGTATGGATTATTACGGCGACCGGATCCGCGAAGACGAGGAATGGGAGATTCCGGAGGTCAGCGGGGACCGCTGTCACTGGCGGGAATTCATTAAAGAAGGCTATGCCCTGCTGGACGGCGGCGATGACAGCTATCTGAAGCAGGAAATCGACCGGGATGTGATGGCGGAACTGCTCTTTACATCCGGCACGACCGGCAGCCCGAAGGGGGTTATGCTCAGTCACCGGAACCTGGCGACGGATATCATGGAAGTTGCCCGGATGGAAAAACTGACACCGGATGTCATTACGCTTTCGATTCTTCCTATTCATCATACCTTTGAATCGACATGTACTCTGCTGTTCCTGTACCGCGGCGCCAGTACGGCCTACGGGGAAGGTTTAAAGTATATTTCAAAGAATATGAATGAAATTCACAACACCTGGATCGTCGGTGTTCCGCTGATGCTTGAAATGATTTATAACCGCATCTGGAAAGCGGCTGCCAAATCCGGAAAGGAAAAGATGCTGAAACGCGCTCTGTCCGTGAACCGCAGTACAAAGCGGATCGGCATCAACCTGGGCCGGGTGCTGTTCAAAAACATTATCGATCAGCTGGGCGGCAGACTGGTGAAGGTGGTCACCGGCGCGGCTGCTATTCCGCCGCAGGTGGCCCGCGGTTTCCTGGATATGGGTATTGAAATCGCACCGGGTTACGGCCTCAGCGAATGCGCGCCGATGATTTCCGCGATTCCTTCTTTTGTACCGGACAGTTTGCGGTACAAAAAGATCGGTTCGGTCGGGATCTGCATTAAGAACGGAAAGATCGAAATCCGGAACGCGGATGAACAGGGAATCGGTGAAATCTGGTTTAAGGGACCGAATGTGATGCTGGGATACTATAAGATGCCGGAGCTCACGGCGGAAACCATTGTGGATGGATGGATTAACACCGGTGACATGGGCTTTGCCGACGACCGCGGATTCATTTACATTACCGGACGGAGCAAGAATGTGATCGTAACCAAGACCGGCGAAAACATTTATCCGGAGGAGATCGAAGCCGTTGTGCTGAAGAGCCCGTTCGTCAAGGACTGCATGGTTTACTCCAAGAAGGAGAAGAATGAAGATCTGGTGGCCATTCAGATTCTGCCGGATGAGGAAGTGTTCTTCGAAGAGATGGGATACGTGCCGAATGAAGAGGAAATGGCGGAATTCATGAAGAATCTGATTCGTGATGTCAACAGCCAGCTGACGGTGAACCAGATGATCCGCCGGATCACTGTCCGGGAAACCGATTTTGTGCGGACCACCACTCTGAAAATCAAGCGCCACGCGAATATGGACTAGCTGCTTGCTTTTGCTTGCATTATTATTAATGAAACAGAGCAGGAAATACCTTCCGCGGTATCTCCTGCTCTTTCTTATTTATCAGTAGCCCTGGAAAGCACCGGCGATCTTCTGCTGAATCGCTTCCTCCAGCTCCTCTTCCGTATCGAAATCCTCAGGATTCAGCCCGTACTCCGCCGCGTCATCCCGGTCAGTTCTCCAGCCGCCTTCCTCGTAATACCGGTCAAAGGATTCGTCTTCCGGATCGTCTCTGAGTTCCGGATCGTCTGAGTCTTCGAGGGCTGCTATGCCGGAGTCGTCCTCCGGACCATTCACACATTCAAAACGATACTTCTGTCTGACCTCCGGGTATTTCTCATGATCTACTTCGGAGAGGAACATATCGTACGGACGGATGTAAACCAGACCTTCGCCGTAGAGCTGCTTGTAGACCACGAATTTCTCATCGGTCTCCGAATGCAGCGCCTCCCCTACCACCAGATAATACTTGTTCTTGAAATGCCGGTAGACCCGGCCGATCTGCAGTGTTCTCATTGTTGCCAGCTGATCCGGTTTTGTATTCGGATCGTTTCCTTTCTTTTATCTTTTCTCCTGATATCTCCATTTGGCTCAAAGCTGCGGCTTTCTTTTTTATAAAAGCTCAAATCTGTTCCTTTGAAACTTCAGCAGCCCTTCATCCCGCATTTTGCAGAGCTCATTCGACATGGCGCTTCTGTCTACGGACAAATAGTCTGCCAGCTGCTGCCGGTTAAAAGGGATCGTTATATTCGCACTGTTCTGTTTCTTCGCTTCTTCAGACAGATAGGAAATCAGCTTCTCCCGCGTTGTCCGCCTCGATATATAATCCAGTTTCTGGACGAGGCTTCTGTTCTTCTCCGAAATAGCAAAGAAGAGATTCTGAACAACCATTGTGTGAAAACGGCATGCCGACGAACAGGTGGTAATGACGCGCTTCACATCAAAGAAAAGTACCGCGCTGTTTTCAACTGCGATAACGTCATTCAGCAGTGCTCCGCTGTCCGGCGCGGCATAGGCTTCGCCGAAGATCTCTCCTGCGCCGATCTGCCCGAGTATACTGCGGTTTCCCCAGTAGTCATCCTTCTGAATATGCAGGCTTCCTTCCGCAAGAACCACGATATCACTGAGATGTTCTCCCTGCCGCAGCACATATTCTCCTTTTTTGAACGTGCGCAGCCTCGCCCCCAGGCAGGAAAGCATGGGGAAAATGTCTTCCTCCCCTACACCGGCAAACATTTTTGTCCTTTTTAATACAGGAAGATATTCTTTCATAATGTCTCCACATTCTGTTGTAAATACAACGGATTTCCAAGAATAATTATACTATGATCAAACCATCGAAACAAGAATACTTAAGGAGGACAAAATGATCAGGAAAATTATTAAAATAGACGAAGCAAAATGCAGCGGCTGCGGGGCCTGTGCCGATGCCTGCCATGAAGGAGCGATCGAGATGATCGATGGCATAGCCAGACTGACCCGTGAAGATTACTGTGACGGCCTGGGAGACTGCCTGCCAGCATGTCCGGCAGATGCTATCTCATTTGAAGAAAGAGAAGCGCCTGCTTATGATGAGCTCGCTGTGCTTACGGCAAAAAAGAAAAAGGCTGCGGAGACGACTTCCTGCAGTTGCCCGGGGACACAGGAAAAAGCGCTGCCCCGTGAGAGCAGCGCTTTCGATTCCATGATAGCTCCTGTCAGCAGTCAGCTGCAGCAATGGCCTGTGCAGATCCGGCTGGTACCGGAGAAAGCTCCGTATTACGAGAACGCCCGTCTTCTGGTTGCGGCGGACTGCACAGCCTTTGCCTATGGGAATTTCCACCGGGATTTTATCCGCAATCATATTACGCTCATCGGATGCCCTAAGCTGGACAGTGTCGATTATTCTGAGAAGCTCACGGCCATTATCAGGGATAATGATATCCGCAGCGTGACCGTCGTTCGTATGGAAGTACCCTGCTGCGGCGGCCTCGAATTCGCTGTAAAACAGGCACTTCAGGCAAGCGGCAAATTCATTCCATGGCAGGTGGTAACGATCTCCGCAGACGGACGCATTTTAGATTGAGGAGCCGGCGTCAACGGTTCTGTTCGTTCATTATCCACGCAAACGCCCTGGCGGTTCGCAGATCGGCATCTTTGAAGTGATTGCCCTTGTTCCATTCGAGGACACAGTTTACCCCGCGTTCTTCCAGCAGAGCGTGCATCTCGCGAATTCTGACGCCGACCGTAGCCATGACCTGATTGCGCGTCTTCTCCTCTTTATCTCCGAGACTGAGATACACCGCATCCGTCTGTAGCCCGTGTTCTTTCATATAGTCCGTAAACCCCGGGAACCAGGCGGATGGAGAGGCGGCCGCGACACCGCGGAACACATCCGTCTGACAGGCTGCCCACAAAGCAAACAGCGCGGCCAGTGAATAACCCCCGATATAATATGTCCTGCCCGGATCGGTACAAATTTCAAGTATCTTTTCAAGAGTCTCTCCGGCACCATTGCCGAAGCTCTCTTTGCCGAATACCGGCGGCGCTTCCCATGGCGAAAGGTCTTTATTCCAGTCATGGACCTTTACAGCGATCAGTTGAAAATCCGTATCACTGTTTTCCGCAATAGCGGCTGTTTCTTTTTCGATCCATGCGAGGTCGTGATCATCGACCGGCTGAATCAGAACGACATTGGCATCGGGGTTCCCGAATATATATTGTTTCATCATAGATCCTTCCAAACATTTTAATTATTACAAATCCTTCCCTCTGTACAGGAATGTCACGATCTGGCCGCGGGTGCAGTACTGATTCGGCGAGAATGTATCCGTTGAGGTTCCGTTAGTAATGTTATTCTGTGTTGCCCACAACACAGCATTATAGTAATAACTGCCTTTCGCGACATCCTTGAACGGATTGCTTCCGCTGACCGCAGGCTGCCCCACTGTTCTGT
>JAFWDF010000006.1 GCA_017534025.1 Bacillota bacterium | reverse complement strand
GGCGGGCGCTGCCGGCGTGATCCTGTTCACGGGCGGGTGGGGCAGGATCACCGGATCGCTGTGGCGGGAACCGGAAGCAGCGATCTTCCGCCGGGCTGCGGAGCAGGCCGGCGTGCCGGCAGCCGCCATTCTGACCGAAGAGCTTGCATCCAATACCGGAGAAAACATCCGCTTTTCCAGAAGCCTGGCTGGGGCGGATGAAAAGAAGCTGCGCATCCTGGCCGTGGATAAGCCGGCCCGGGAACGCAGGACACTGGCAGCCCTGCGCCGGCAATGGCCGGAGGCAGACGTCCGGATCACGTCCCCGCAATGCAGCTTCGGGGAATGCCTGGCATTTTACGAACAGGGAGCCGGCGGCACCGGCCTGACCGTCCGCCGCTTCATTACCATGATGCTCGGCGATCTTATTAAAATGGAAGACTATGCGAAGCGCGGTTTTCAGATTCCGCAGAGCATACCGGAAGAGGTGAAGCAGGCCTGCCGGCGCCTGCAGGAAAACGGCTTCACTCCGGAATAAACAGAAACCGGAAAAACAGAAAACGGATATCCCTGCAGCTTCCGGCGGGAGACCGACGCAACAGACAGCTAGAAAGGAACGATTTAATATGGAAACTGCGAGATGCAAAGCCTTTCTCCGCGCGGCGGAGGCCGGCAGCCTGACTGCTGCGGCAGAAGCGCTGGGCTATACCCCGTCCGGTGTCAGCCAGCTGGTCAGCGCTCTGGAAAACGAACTGGGCCTGAAATTGCTGGAACGCACTAAAAAGGGGGTCGCACTGACAAATGCCGGCGAGCAGATGCTCCCGGTGATCCGGCAGTTTCTGGCCGATGAACAGGTGATTTACGAAGTGGCATCGGATATCAACGGCCTGTCTGTTGGACGCGTAACCATCGCATCCTATCCAAGCGTAGCCACGTACTGGCTGCCGGAAGTCATCCGCCGTTTTCAGGAGGACTATCCGCGGATTGAGATCCGGCTGATGGAAGGGATTCAGCAGGAAATGGCGGAATGGATCCGTGAAGGTGTGGCGGACATGGGATTCCAGACGTATACGGAACCGCTGGACTGCAACTGGCTCCCGCTGGCGGAGGACCGCATGGTGGCCGTACTGCCGAAAGAGCATCCGCTGGCGGACAAAAGTGCCTATCCGCTGGCTCGATGCAAGGAAGAAGAATTTATCATGCCGGCGCTGGGTCATGACGTGGACGTGGAAGCCCTGCTGGACCGGTACCGGATAAAACCGCGCATTAAATTTTCCACCATGGAGAATCCGGTGATGCTGTCCATGATTCAGAGCGGACTGGGCATGAGCATAATGAATGAACTGTGCACCTCGATGTGGACAGACCGGCTCAGCATACTGCCGCTGGATCCGCCCAGCCATGTAACCTTCGGAATTGCGACTGCGAAGAACCGGCACATCTCTCCGGCGGCGGAAAAATTCATTGAATACGCAGTAAGAATGCTGACGCAGAAAGATTCCGGCCGGACGGCCGAAAACGTCTGAAAAGGCGGGGTGCAGAACAACAGACATTTTCATAGGAATCATTTTGAATTTGTGATATAATATAATGGTTAATTTGTTGACAGGAGGAAGTTTATGTCTTTAATACAATCCATTATTTTAGGAATCGTGCAGGGGCTGTCCGAATTTCTGCCCATCAGCAGTTCGGGCCACCTGGCGGTGATTCAGCATTTCATGAACATTGATCCGGAAAATGTGCTCACATTTACCGTTATGCTTCATTTCGGTACGCTGGTGGCCATTTTCGTGGTTTACTGGAAAGATATAGTAGATCTCTGCAAAGAACTGTTCTTTACCATCAAAGATCTCGTCACCGGGCAGGGGCTTCAGCCGAAAAAGAACGAAACCCGCTGGCTGGGCTGTATGATCATACTGGCAACGATACCGACCGGTATCATGGGGGTTCTGTTTAATGACTTTTTCGAAAGCCTGTACTCGACCATGCTTCCCATCGGCATCGGCCTGCTGATAACCGGTACCTGCCTGTTTGCAGCGGAACGCTGGGGCGGCGGCAGAAAGGGCGTGATGGAAACCAATGTCCGCAATGCGCTGTTCATCGGTCTCTGCCAGGGAATTGCCATCTGTCCGGGTATTTCCAGGTCCGGCTCTACCATGGTGGGCGGCCTGACCTGCCGGTTTAACCGGGAACATGCAGTCCGCTTTGCGTTCCTGATTTCGATTCCGTCTGTTCTGGGGGCTTTTCTCCTGGAACTGCCGGATGCCATCGGTGCCATGAACGATTCTTCCGGAGCCGGCATCGGCATGGGGACTATGGCGGCAGGCGTGATTGCCGCGGCGCTTTCCGGGTATTTTGCAATCCGGGTGATGATTAAAGCCGTAACAAACAAAAAATTAATTTACTTTTCGATTTATACATGGATTGCAGGTGCAGGCCTGATCCTTTACTCGCTGATCGCATAAGCGGCCCGGCTGCTTTGCCGACAGGTGCTTCAGGACTTTTCCGCCGGATAATCCATAACAGGAGGGGTGTATGGCAGCAAAAACCTCAACCAGCAAAAAAAATTCAACGAAAAAATCGTCAAATAATAAATCTTCCGGAAAGAGTTCTTCCAACGGTAAAAAATCGACTGCCAAAAGCAGCGGATCCAAGAAAAACGTGAAAGCGGAAATCCCGGAGGAAAAAAAGGCGAAGATTAAAAATAATCCGGCAGGCAGCAGGATGCGGGACAATATTGTCGCGGTGCTGCTGGTGGCGCTGGGTATTTTCCTGATCATTGCCGTGCTGACGGATTCCGTAGGGGAAGTGGGCGCCGCCCTTTCCACGGCGCTGAAAGGCAGCCTGGGGATCATGGCGGTGGCTCTGCCGTTTTATATCATCATTTATGCCCTGCTGGTGCTGATGGGGAAAATGGCTCACGTCAATTCCCGCTCGGTATTCTTTGCACTACTGATGTTCATCGATATGACCATGATCAATTCGGCGCGTTTTTCCGAGGTGAAAAGTGCCGTTTTCGACTGGGAATACGTCAAAAGAATGTTCAGCTTCGGGGTGCAGTTTGACAGCGCCGGCGCCGTGGGGATGACGCTGGGCTGGATGCTGGTCCGTGCCGTGGACATCGTCGGGATGCTTCTGATCGGGGCCATGATTCTGGTCATCTGCGTCATGTTGATCGTGAATACGCCGATCTCCCTGTTTTTTGACAACAGGCGCATTAAAAAGAATCAGAAAAAAATCAATGCACTGTCCGAAAAAACGGAATCGGGTTTTGCAGATCACAAAAAAGATACTCTGGAACTGGATACGGCGGCGATTCAGAGAGAAATTGCCATTGCAGACAGCCCGGCTCCTTCCAGGAAAAAGAAAAACAAGCCGAAACCGCTTACTGCCGGGGCATCCGTATACCGTGAGGAACCGGCATTTTCTCCGGAACCGGCATTTATTCCGGAACCGCCTGTGGATTCGTATACCTATTACTATGATGATCCCGGATTGCTGACGGATCTGAAAGAAGACCGCACGCTGGAAGAGGCGGCCGGCCTTCTGGGCAGAAGTTCCCGGGCAGTCTCGCAGATGGGAAGAACACGGCAGCAGGTGACCAGTACGGCCAGTGCGCCGATGGGGGACAACCGGCGTAAAATTCTGACCTATGTAAGTGATAATGATCTGTTTGCCGGCGACAATCCGCAGGCAGAGGAACCGGCGGCGGAACCGGCAGAAAAGCCTGCCCGCCGGAAGAAGACCCGCAGCACCGATCTGCGTCCTCTGGAAGAGGGCCGCAATGTCGATGATCTGATTCGGGAATTCTCGCCGGAATTCGAAGGGGAAGATCTTTCGATTGAGAAAAAGAATAAGCAACCGGCAGGAAACACTCCGGCAGGCGAATCGTCCATAGCCGGCAGCAAAATCCGGCGTCTGGAAAAGAAAAAAGCGGATGTACCGGCGGCACAACAGACCGCTGCCGAATCCGGTCCGGAAGTTCCGGCGGAAGAAGACGAAGTGCTTTCCGCCATGGAAGAAGCTGCACAGCGCTCGGCCGCCAGAAGAAACAAAGCGGCGGATGCGGCGGCGGCAGCAGCCGGGGCGGCTGTGATCGCGCAGGGAATCCAGCAGGAAAAACAGCCGGAGAAAAAGTATGAGATGCCGCCGCTGAAGCTTCTTGAAGCGGGGAAACGCAGCCGGGAAAACAGGAAAGAGCTGCAGAAGAGCGCCGAACTGCTCGAGAGTGTACTGCAGGATTTCGGCGTGGAGGCAGCGGTTGTCAATGTCAGCCGCGGACCGTCCGTCACCCGTTACGAAGTGCAGCCGGCCACTGGTGTGAAAGTCAGCAAGATTGTCAATCTGGCCGATGATATCGCGCTGAATCTGCGGGCGAAGAGTCTGCGGATCGAAGCGCCGATCCCGGGCAAGGCCGCGGTCGGCATAGAAATTGAAAATGATAACCGGGATATGGTCAGCCTGCGGGATATGATCGATTCGGACGCTTTCCGGAAGGAAACCTCCAAAATTGCGTTTGCAGTGGGCGAAGATATCGCCGGCAACCCGGTCATTGCGAATCTCAAGAAGATGCCGCATCTGCTCATTGCCGGTTCCACGGGATCCGGAAAGAGTGTATGCATCAACTCCATACTGCTGAGCATCCTCTATCGTTCCACACCGGATGAGGTCCGCCTGATTCTCATTGACCCGAAAGTGGTGGAACTCAGCAATTACAACGGGATTCCGCATATGCTCATACCGGTGGTGAACAATCCGGCCAAGGCGGCTGCCGCACTGGCCTGGGCGGTTAAGGAAATGGAAGACCGGTACCAGAAATTCGCTAAAGAACATACCCGTGAAATGACGGCCTTCAACAAGAAGATGAAGGCGGAAGGCCGGGACAGCGAAGTGCTCCCGCAGATCGTCATTATCATTGATGAGCTGGCGGACCTGATGATGGCGGCGGGCAAACAGGTGGAAGAGTCCATCTGCCGCCTGGCGCAGCTGGCCAGAGCCGCGGGCATGCACATGATCATAGCGACCCAGCGGCCGTCCGTGGACGTCGTAACCGGCCTGATCAAATCCAATATTCCTTCCCGGATCGCGTTCGCGGTATCCTCGCAGGTGGATTCCAGAACCATCATTGACCGGGCGGGTGCCGAAAAACTGATCGGCAACGGCGATATGCTGTTCAATCCGCTGGGCATTTCACAGCCGCAGCGTCTGCAGGGTCCGTTTGTTTCCGATAAAGAGATCGAAGCCGTGCTGGATTTCTGGAAAGCACAGGCAGATCTTCCGGATCCGGATGTTTTGAAGGATACGGAACGCAAAGCACAGGCTGCCAGAGACATGACCGAAACGAAAATCGTGCATTCTTCTTCCAGCAGGCTGGAGGAACAGCAGCGTATTCTGGCACAGATGGACAGTGTGTTTAACAGCTACGGCACCGAAGAGGAAGAAGATGATCCGCTTATGGAAGAAGCCATTGCGCTGATTCTGGACAGCGGGCAGGCGTCTGCCTCCATGCTGCAGAGGCGGTTCCGCATCGGGTACAACCGTGCGGGCAGACTGATCGATACACTGGAGGCCAGAGGCATTATCGGCCCGAGCGAAGGAAGTAAGCCACGCAAGGTTCTCATTACAAAAGAAGAATACTATGCAGCCGGAGCGGTGGAGCAAACCGAATTATCCGGTATGGAAGAATACCGGGGAGCGGACAGTTTCGGACTTTACACGGAGGATACCTCCGGTCCCGAAGCTGCTGCCGGGAAGGCGGACGAAACGATTGCCATCCCGGATGCGGATTTTGATCTGCCGGAACATGGAGAATAGAAACATTGAAAGTATTTATCGAGACATTAGGCTGTCCGAAAAACAGCGTGGATTCGGAATCCATGGCTGCTGTTCTGGCCGGAGAAGGACATACGATGGTCAGCAGCCCGGAGGAAGCGGATGTGCTGGTGGTTAACACCTGCGGGTTTATCCGGGATGCCAAGGAAGAGTCCATTTCCTCGATCTTCGATATGATCCGGGAAAAAGAAGCGGACAGCAGCAAGCGCATCATTGTGACCGGTTGCCTTGCCCAGCGCTACGCGGAGGATCTGTTTGAAGAAATGCCGGAGGTTGACGCCTTTATGGGTGTGAATGATTACGGCAGTATCAACCGTGTTGTGGAAAGCATCTGCGGGGATATGGAGGAACGGGTGATCGCCGCCGGCCAGGCACCGGATGTGTATTTTGAAATTCCGGACCGGATTACGGATCCGGGAGCGGTCAGTTCCTATCTGCGGATTGCGGAAGGCTGCGACAATGTATGCTCGTACTGCATTATCCCTTATATCCGGGGAGGGTACCGGAGCCGCCGCATGGAGGAAATCCTGGAAGAGGCGGCAATGCTGGCGGAAAGAGGCACAAAGGAGCTGATTCTGATAGCGCAGGACGTGACCGCCTACGGAAAGGATCTGTACGGCCGCTATGCACTGCATGAACTGCTTCCGAAACTCTGCCGCATTGACGGCATCCACTGGATCCGGCTGCTGTACTGTTATGAAGATTCCATTACGGATGAACTGATCGAGGTAATGAAAAGCGAGGAAAAGATCTGCAAATATATAGATATTCCTCTTCAGCATGTTAATGACGGGATTCTCGACAATATGAACCGGAATTCCACCGCGGCCTCGATCCGGGATACCATCCGCCGCCTGCGGGAGGCGATGCCGGATATCCACATCCGGACTACCTTTATTACCGGTTTTCCGGGAGAAACCGAAGACTGCTTTGATGAACTGGCGGACTTTGTGGAGGAGATGCGTTTTGAGCGCATGGGGGTATTCTCCTTTTCGCCGGAGGAAGGCACGCCGGCGGCAGAAATGGAAGGTCAGCTGGAGGATGAAATCAAGGATCGCCGCAAAGATATCCTGATGGAACTGCAGCGGCAGATTTCACTGGAATGCAATCAGTCTAAAATCGGGCAGACGCTGGAAGTTCTTGTTGAAGAAAACAACGAAGACGGAACATTCAGCGGACGGACCCGTTTTGATGCGCCGGAAATTGACGACGGCGTAATATTTACGGCCGGTGAGGAAGAGCCGGCTGCAGGTGAATTCATCCAGGTGAAAATCACAGATGCATTTGATTATGATCTGGTGGGAGAAGCTGTGAAATGAGGTGAAAGATAATGAATCTGCCAAATAAACTGACAACGCTGCGCATCATTCTCGTGCCGGTGTTCATTGTTTTCTATCTGATGGGGCTCAATATCGCGGCCGTGATCGTATTTATCGCGGCTTCCATGACGGATTATCTGGACGGTTACCTGGCCAGAAAGAATGATATGGTGACCGATTACGGGAAAATCATGGACCCGCTCGCCGACAAACTGCTGGTTACTTCCGCACTGGTGTGCATGGTGCAGACCTGGGTCGTTCCGGCATGGATGGTGATCATTATTCTTGCCAGGGAATTCCTGATTACAGGGCTGCGGGCGGTAGCCGCCGGCAAGGGCATTGTAATCGCGGCGGCCTGGTCCGGCAAAATTAAAACCGTGACCCAGATGATCGCAATTATTTTCCTGATCATTAATAACTGGCCGTTCAGCCTTATTAATTTCCCGTTTGCGAGAATTATGCTGTGGGTGGCGCTGCTGATGACGGTGTATTCCGGCGTCGAATACATTTACAAGAGCAGAGATCTTTTTAAAGATATGTAGAATGTTCGAGCCTGCAGGTCCTTTCCGGAAGCAAAATCCGCATCAGAGGAATGTTCCGGCAGGGGCCTGCCGTTTTTTTGAGGAGAAATCATTATGAAATGCGCAATTATCGCGGTGGGAACCGAGCTGCTGTTCGGAAATGTAGTCAATACGAACGCCGCGTTTATTTCACAGGAACTGAACGAGCTGGGGATAGATGTTCTGTACCATTATACAATGGGGGACAATCCGGGACGGCTGAAAAGGACGCTGCAGTTTGCTGCTGAGGACTGTGATCTGCTGATCTGCACCGGCGGCCTCGGCCCGACGGAGGATGACCTCACGAGGGAAACCGTATGTGAATGCCTCGATGTGCCGCTTGTCTACAATGCAGAGGCGGAAGCCGGAATTCACCGGCATTTCAAAAGGCTCAGCCTGGAGTATTCAAAAAATAATGAGAAGCAGACCTTTGTACCGGAAGGGGCCGAAATCTTTCAGAATTCCCAGGGGACTGCGCCGGGCTTTGCCATCGAGAAAAACGGATTGACCGTCATCTGCCTGCCGGGCGTGCCGCGGGAGATGAAGGTAATGTTTTCCGAATCGGTGCGGCCGTATCTTCTGAAATATATGAACGCCTTTATCGTTTCTTCCCGGATTCAGCTGTTTGGTATGGGAGAATCCCTGGTGGAAACGAAGCTCCTTGATCTCATTGAAGGACAGACCGACCCGACGATTGCCACGTACGCGAAGGAGGGCGTTGTAGAAGTGCGCGTTACTTCCAAGCGTACGTCGGAGGAGGAAGCCGCGGCGGCGGTGAAAGATATGGAAAAGGCGGTTCTGGAAAGAGTCGGTTCCAATGTGTTCAGTACCGGGGCGGAACTGCTGCAGGATGTTGTGGGGAACAAACTGCTGGAACGGGGGATCACGGTTTCCTGTGCGGAATCGCCTACGGCAGGTCTGTTTGCCGCTTCCCTGGTGGATCATCCGGGTATTTCCGAAATATTTGACCGCTGTTATGTTTTATATAGCGAGGAATCGATCTGCGAGGAGTTGAATGTGGATCCGGACCTTGTTGAAAAACATTCGCCTTACAGCCGGGAAGTCTGTGAAGCGATGGCCCGGGGCGTATATGAGAAGACCGGGAGCCGGCTCTGTGCGGCGATCGCCGGACTGGCAGGACCGGAGGGCTATGGGGATATTCCTCCGGGTACGTATTTTCTCAGTGTTCTGTTTGACGGGGTAATGACGACGAAGGAAATCTATCATTTTGCCTGGACTAGAAGGCTGAACCGCGAGTTTATGGCCATGTCCATGCTGGATATGATCGATCATATTATTGATGGTAGAGAATTGTCTGTTCTTTCCTGAGAAAATTGCTGACAGAATGAAATATCAGGGTTGACCGAATATTTGTTCGGGTGTATTATGAATATGGAACGGATGTTCGTGAAAACAGAAAGGGAATTTAAATGGCAGCAAAGAATAGCGATAAAGAAAAAGCAAAGGCATTATCCGGAAGAGAACAGGCACTGGAAGATGCCATCCGACAGATAGAAAAACAGTTCGACAAGGGTTCCATTATGAAGCTGGGAGATAACACCGGGCTGAATATAGAAGCCATTCCGACCGGCGCGCTGAGTCTGGATATCGCCACCGGCATCGGCGGGATTCCGCGGGGCAGGATTGCGGAGATCTTCGGACCGGAATCATCCGGTAAGACCACGCTGGCGCTCCATATCCTGGCAGAAGCGCAGAAGATGGGCGGCAGAGCGGCCTTTATCGACGCGGAGCATGCGCTGGATCCGGAATATGCGGCGGCTCTCGGCGTAGATATTAATGAATTGTATGTTTCGCAGCCGGATACCGGGGAACAGGCTCTGGAAATCTGCGAGATGCTGGTTCGCAGCGGCGGTATCGACATTGTCGTTGTGGATTCGGTAGCGGCCCTGGTGCCGAAAGCAGAGATTCAGGGCGAGATGGGAGATTCCCATGTCGGTCTTCACGCCCGGCTGATGTCACAGGCGCTCCGTAAGCTGGCCGGCGTTGTGAATAAATCCAACACCTGCGCGATCTTCATCAACCAGCTGCGTGAAAAGGTGGGCGTCATGTTCGGCAATCCGGAAGTGACCACCGGCGGCCGTGCCCTGAAGTTCTATGCTTCCATGCGTCTGGACGTTCGGAAGATCGAAACCATCAAACAGGGGGATAAGTTCATCGGCAACCGTGTCCGCGTGAAGATTGTCAAGAATAAGGTTGCGCCTCCTTTCAAGACGGCAGAGTTTGATATCATGTACGGACGGGGCATCTCCCGCACCGGCGATTCCCTGGACATTGCGGTACAGTACGGTATCGTGGACAAGGCCGGCGCATGGTACAGCTTCGAAGGCCAGAGAATCGGCCAGGGCCGGGAAAACGTGAAAACGTATCTGGAACAGAATCCGATGGTACTGGAGAAGGTGGAAGCGCTTGTTATGGACCGGATCCGCGAGGAGCGGGAGGCTGCGGCGGCAGCCGAACGGGAACGGCAGGCAGCCAGGCGGAACGGATTCCAGCGGCCGGACGCATCGGATCGCATGGATGACGGGGATATTCCGGACGGCCTGGACGATCTGCTCATAGACAGTGATACCGGCGAGATTCTCCAGTGAAAAAAATGCGGAATATTGTGTGATTTTCCCTGATTTTACGGTTGACATCATCTCCTCAAATATAGTAATATATTTCGGTAAGCCGCACAGACGGGGTTTTAAAAAATGCTGAGCGCTGCCCCGGTATGGCGAGTCTGGATAGAGGAGGTTAGAAATCATGTACGCAGTTGTAGAAACAGGCGGTAAGCAGTACAGAGTACAGGAAGGCGATGAAATCATCGTTGAAAAGCTGGGCGTTGAAGAAGACGCTGAAGTAGTATTCGACAAGGTACTGGCTGCCGGTGAAGGTTCTGATATCAGAATCGGCACACCTTATGTGGAAGGTGCGGAAGTTAAGGGCACCGTTGTTGAAAACGGCAAGGCAAAGAAAGTCATCGTTTTCAAATTCAAGGCTAAGAAGGACTACAGAAAGAAGCGCGGTCACAGACAGCCTTATACAAAGGTTAAGATCGATTCCATCGTTCTGTAAATCACACGGAAACAGCATTTTAACATAGCGCAGGGCGCATGTGTTTATATGCAGGCATACATTTTTCGGGAGGTGTAAGTCATGGCAAGTAAGAAAGGTGTAGGTAGCTCCAAGAACGGCCGAGATAGTGAATCGAAACGACTCGGTGTCAAGAGAGCAGACGGTCAGTATGTTTCTGCCGGCAGCATCCTCGTTCGTCAGAGAGGCACTAAGTTCCACCCGGGCAACAATGTTGGCAGAGGCGGGGACGATACTCTCTTTGCAAAGATCGACGGTACTGTAAAGTTTGAAAAGGAAAGAAACAGAAAGCAGGTAAGCGTATACGCACCTGAGACTGTTGCAGAATAATCATCGGAGCAGACCAGTCAAATATTGACACGGATTAGGAGTTGTTGCAAGTGAACGGTTCACTGAGTCAACAGCTCCTTTTTTGGCATTGTAAGAAAACAGGAAAGGAGAGTATCCCATGGGCAGTGGATTTGTGGATCGTGCGAAGATCATGATCAAATCCGGCAAGGGCGGAAACGGATGCGTGTCGTTCCGCAGAGAGCCGTTTGTGCCGGAAGGCGGCCCAAACGGCGGCGATGGCGGTAAGGGCGGCGATGTCATATTCGAAGCCAGCAGCAGTTACCGTACATTAATGGATTTCAAATATAAGAGAAAATATGCGGCGGAAAACGGCGAAGACGGCATGAAGACCAACAAGCATGGTAAGAATGGCGCAAATCTGGTGATCAAAGTGCCGGTGGGTACTGTCGTCATCGATGAGCTCAGCGGTCTGGTCATGAAGGATCTGAAGCAGGAAGGCGACCGCGTAGTAGCTGCAAGAGGCGGCAGGGGCGGCAAAGGCAACGTGCATTTTAAGAATTCCGTACGGCAGGCTCCGAATTTCGCTGAAGCAGGCGGCGCTGCCGATGAACGTTCGGTCATCCTGGAACTGAAGCTGATCGCGGATGTCGGCCTGATCGGTTTCCCGAACGTGGGAAAATCGACATTCCTGTCAGTATCCACCAGCGCCCGTCCGAAGATCGGCAATTATCATTTCACGACCATTACACCGAATCTGGGTGTCGTGAAGCTGTACGACAGCAATTTCGTCCTGGCGGACATCCCGGGGCTCATTGAAGGTGCGCATGAGGGAACCGGTCTGGGCCTGCATTTCCTCAAACACGTGGAACGGACCAAAGTCCTGATTCACGTTGTGGATGTAGCCGGTTCGGAAGGCCGGAATCCAATCGATGACTTCGACCAGATTAATAATGAACTGGCACAGTATTCCGAAGCACTGGCAGCCAAGCCGCAGATCGTAGCCGGCAATAAGGCGGATATCATTTACGATCAGAACCTGCTTGATGAATTCCGGGATTATGTGGAGTCCAAAGGCTATTCGTTCTATCTTATGTCAGCAGTGACGGGACAGGGCGTCAATGAAGTTCTGGGGGCAGCTTACAAAGCGCTGCAGGAACTTCCGGATATCGAAGAGCCGGAAATTCTCTACGAGTTCAAAGAGCCCGGAGAAGAGCCGGATTATCGCGAGATCTACGTGTCGAAAGACCCGCAGGGCGCTTTCGAATTGTCCGGCAAGCAGCTGTATAAAATCTTTGATTCCACAAATTTCAACGATTACGGTTCGCTTCGCTATCTGTACCGTTATATCGAAAAACGGGGTGCCGTGGAGATTATGAAGGAAATGGGCCTGCAGGACGGCGATACCGTACGCATTAAAGATTATGAAATGATCTGGGAAGATGAATGATCACATCAAAGCAGTATTATAAAGGAATAGCCCTGATCATCACGTCGGCTTTCTGTTTTTCCCTGATGGGTCTGTTTGTCAAGCTTTCGGGGGATCTGCCTTTTGTACAGAAGAGCTTTTTCCGGAATCTGGTGGCGGTATTCATAGCGCTGGCGGTTCTTGTGAAAGACGGTCAGGGGTTCGGATTCCGCAGAGAAAACCTGCGCTATCTGGTTTTAAGATCCGTGTTCGGCACGGTGGGGATTTTGTGCAATTTCTATGCAATTGGCAGGCTGATGCTGCCGGACGCCAATATTCTGAACAAAATGTCACCGTTTTTTGCAGTGATCGGCAGTGCAATATTTCTGAAAGAGCGTCTGAAGGGGTTCCAGATCGGTATCATTCTGGCGGCTCTGGCCGGCGCAGTGCTGGTGATCAAACCATCCTTTGCCAATGCGTCATTCGGTCCTGCCATGGTGGGACTGACCAGCGGACTGGGTGCCGGACTGGCCTATATGATGGTGCGGTATCTGGGACAGCGCGGGGAGCGGGGTCCGGTAGTGGTTCTGTTTTTTTCCGTGTTTTCCTGCGTGGTGTGTCTGATTCCCATGCTGTTTCTGTTCGAACCCATGAGTCTCTATCAGACGGTGATGCTGCTGCTGGCCGGGCTGGCGGCGGCCGGAGGACAGCTTTCCGTCACCGGCGCGTATTTTCATGCGCCTGCAAACCGCATATCCGTTTATGATTACACTGCGGTTATATTTTCCACTGTGTGGGGGTTTCTGTTTTTCGGAGATCTGCCTGATGTATTCAGTATTTTGGGGTATATAATAATATGCGGCGCCGCGGTTCTGAATTTTCTCTGGAACCGGCGGGAACTGGAACGCCACGGGGAACTTTGAATGAAGGAGAAGCAAACATGAAAAAAGCATTGTTATCGGTCCTGGTGATCATGATTCTGCTGACTTTACCGGCCTGCAGTCAGGACAGCAAGACGGCATCCGGCGGTACGGACTGGTCTGCCGGTTCTGAATCAGAAGGTGTGGAACGGTCATCCGACAGCTATTCTCCGGTTTCCATGAACCGGTTCAAAAGTGCGGTTTCCGACATCGGCGAAGCGCAGGATGTGTCGGAGGACTTTGGTTTTGATGCCAGTATGGTGAGCGGATCCGACGGCACGAGCTATATATATATTTTTATGACTACGGCGGAAATGGCAGAGCAGCTGATTACTGACGGCGACGGTGACGGGTATCCTGATCCGGGGCTGCAGATGATCCGCGGCGGTGCCAATTACGAGTTTTACAGAGAAGAATACGAGAACGACGAGACGGGAATAACTGTCTGCGGGTATTATATCAGAGTGGATAATATGCTGATCCTTGTGAACGGAGACCGTGAGGCAGAGGAAACCGTGAAGGCGGACGCCGACGGGCTGTTCCGGAAACTGGGATACGAAATGGTCCGCTGAAGAAACGAACGGGATTGGAAATACAGAGATTAATTGAGGAGCCTGGCGATGATTACCAGAGAAATGCAGGAAGAAAGAGAATACAGGTTTTTATCGGAACGAGCTGCGAAAGCCGCCGAATCCCTGGGCCGGCAGGAGGAAGAAGAACCCTGTCCTCTCCGGACGGACTTTCAGCGGGACCGCGACCGGATCATTCATTCCAAAGCCCTTCGCCGCCTGATGCATAAAACACAGGTATTCCTGTCGCCGGAAGGAGATCATTTCCGTACCCGGCTGACCCATACGCTGGATGTGGCACAGATCTCGAGAACCATCGCGAGGGGACTGGGACTGAATGAAGATCTGACAGAGGCGATTGCCCTGGGACATGATCTGGGACATACGCCATTCGGACACAACGGGGAAAACTATCTGGCGGAACGCCATGCCGGAGGATTTCATCATAATGAACAGAGCCTGCGGGTCGTGGATATTCTGGAAACCGGCCATCGCGGAAGAGGATTGAATCTGACGGCGGAAGTGCGTGACGGGATTCTGAACCACACCGGTCCGGACCTGCCCTTCACACAGGAAGGAAGGGTGGTGCGGATCAGTGACCGCATTGCGTATATCAATCACGACATTGATGATGCCATCCGGGCGGGCATCATTACGCAGGAAGATCTGCCGAAGGACTGCCTGGCCGTGCTGGGGGAGGATCATCGGTCGAGAATCAACTGTCTGGTCACGGATATGATCCGGTCCGGAGAAGCGTCCGGCGACATTACACAAAGTGAAGAATGCGGCTATTATATGAATAAACTGCGGGATTTTATGTTCACGTATGTTTATAAAAGTGAAAAAGTCAAGCAGCGGGAAGAATTGTTTAAAGTCCGGAATCTGATTTTTTCCCTGTACGATTATTTCCTGGAAAATCCGGAGGAAATGCCTTCCGAGCACCAGGAAATGCTGACCGTGTACGGCCGGGAGGAGGTCGTGAAGGATTATATAGCCGGCATGACGGACCGCTACGCGCTGAGTAATTACAATCAGCTCTTTGTGCCGCACGGATGGAAACTGGACACATAGGGATCCGATTCTTCCGATTTTTGTGAATTAATGGTCAATATTTAAAAATAATTAGAGGAAATCGCCGGTTTGCAGCGAATAATTATAGTGCGGAGGTTTCAAGGTGAGCGGCATAACAGATGAAATAAAGACCAGATGCAATATTGTGGACGTGGTCGGCCGCTACGTGCAGCTGAAGCGAACCGGGACCGGGTACATGGGACTCTGCCCGTTTCACGGAGAAAAAACGCCTTCCTTCCATGTGTCCGACAGCCGGCAGTTCTATCATTGCTTTGGCTGCGGGGAATCCGGTGATGTCATCAGTTTTGTCATGAAAATGGACAATGTGGATTTCATGACTGCGGTGCGCAAGCTCTGCGAACAGTACGGCATTGATATGGAGGCCTTCGGGTTCGGCAGGGAGAGCGGTAAGAATGAGATTTATGAGATGAACCGGGAAGCGGCAAGGTTTTTCTTCCATGCTATTGCCGACCGTCCGAATCCGGGCAGGGAATACCTTCAGGACCGGGGACTGGATAAGACCGCCATTGCGAAATTCGGCCTGGGCTATGCAGACGGCCGGTGGCACAGCCTGCTGGACCATATGAAAGCGAAAGGCTATTCGGAAAAGCAGCTTATGAATGCCGGTCTGATTTCACAGTCAAAAGGCCGGTATTATGATAAATTCCGGGACCGGGTGATCTTTCCCATCATTAATACCCGCGGCAAGGTCATCGCCTTCGGCGGCCGGGCCATTGCGGGGCAGGATCCGAAGTACCTGAATTCACCGGAATCCGCGGCTTTTTCAAAAAAAGATAATCTGTTCGGGCTCAATCTCAGCAGAGACGCGGTGAAGAATGCGGATCAGATCATTATCGTGGAAGGCTACATGGATATGATCTCGCTTTACATGGCGGGCATTACCAACGTGGCAGCCACCCTCGGCACGGCTATGACGCCAAATCACTGTGTGATGATCCGCCGGTATACGACCAATGTGGTTCTTTCCTATGACTCCGATGAGGCAGGGAGAAAAGCGGCACTGCGGGGCATTGAAGTGCTGAAGGACGCCGGACTGAATGCCAGCGTTCTGCATGTGACGGACGGCAAGGATCCGGATGAGTTTATCCGAAGCAACGGACCGGAAGCGTTTCGTGAGCTGGTCAGCCGGGCGCAGAATTACGCGGATTACCGGCTGGAGTCCGAAAAAAGAAAGTATGATTTAAATGAAACGGACGGCGCTGTCCGGTATATTCGGGCGGCGGCGGAAATTCTGAATGATATCAGTCCTGCTCTGGCGGATACTTATGTTTCGAAGCTGGCAGGAGAAGCCGGGATTTCGCAGGGCGCGGTGCGAAAGGAGATAGAGGCGGTCAGCCGCATGCGGCAGGCCGGCGCCGGAGGGAGGACGCGCAGCGCAGAGCGGACAGCAACGGAAGAACCGTCCGGTGCCGGTTTGAATCTGCAGCGGACTTTCCTCGCACTGGCTGTGCAGAACCCGCAATATATTAAACCGATCAGTGAATATGAAAGTGTGTTTACGGACCGGAACTGTTTCCGTTTATTCAGTGCCATTCGATCGATCTTTGAGGAAGATCCGGGTACGGATATCAACAAAGTGTTTGATTCGATGGACGCGGCAGATGCCGAATTGCTGGCCCGCATTCGGGAAACAATTCTGATCCAGGACGATCCGGAAAAACTGTTTAATGACTGTGTGACCAGAATCCGGATCAACGAACTTCAGAAACGGCACAGAGAACTGGAATACTGCCTGGATGTGATTCCGGAGGGAAGCGGGGACAGAGTCAGGGAACTGATGGACGAGCTGAAGCACATCGATGGAGAATTACACAGTATGAAACAGAAATTTAGGAGTGATTACTGATGAACAGCGATAACTACAGATATGACGATGGCAGCCGGTCGGAAGTGGACGCGCTGATCGAACAGGGAAAGAGTCAGGGAAATCTGACATTTAAAGAGATTTCCAGCCGTCTGGACAAAGTTGATCTGGATAAGGATCAGATGGATGATATCTATGATACGCTGATTTCCAACGGTGTGGAGATTTCTGCCGATGCGGATCCGGATGAAACGGATCTGAAAGAGATTGAAAATGACGCGGACGCTGAATTTTCCGAGATCAAGAATGAAAAGCCGGAAAGTTTTGAAGAAAACATGTCCAAGGGCATGGCCGTGGACGATCCGGTGCGCATG
>JAFWDF010000026.1 GCA_017534025.1 Bacillota bacterium | reverse complement strand
GACACGCATGGTGATACCTCCTGTATGCTTATTTATTATGATAATGTTTTTTCGCTTTGTAATAAGTATAACATAAAGCGGTGTAAAGCATGCGGCCCTTTCGGAAACAGGCCGCTTCTTTCCGGGCAGGCAAGTTAATTGCCTCTTTCCCAGCAGAATTTCCTGTTAATGAAAGAAATGTTCGATGGAAATATTTTTCATTCTGTTTGAAAAACCTTGTGATTTACGGATTTTCTGCGGGAAAACATACGGTTGTGGAAAAATAGGGAAAAATAACGATAAACTGTGGATAACTTTTTGACAAAAAATTGTAATAATCGTTGAACCCATTGGAAACACTGCGTTAATAAGATTTTTTTTATCCACATCCGGTGCGTGGATAAGTTGTTTCCAATTATAGTAAAATCTGTGGAAAACTGCAGAATTTCAAAGCTTGGCATCATGTGGATTCCTAATTGGAACAAATGTTTCCCTGCGCTTCAGGTTTACATAAATCGGATAGGAAAAACAGGAAAGTTAATGGGAATGTCCGCTTCAAATTCATTAATATCTGCAGAAAATACAGCGGAACGGACTTTTTCCGGACAATAAACTTTATTTTAAAATCAACCTGGTCTATAATTATAATAACGATAAAACTTTGCAGGAGGTAGATTATGCAATATGTACTGTCGGCACTGATGGAAAACAGGCCTGGGGTGCTCAGGAGACTGTCCGGACTGTTCGGCCGGAGAGGATACAATATCGATTCCATCGTAGCCAGTGCTACGGAAAAGGAAGAGCTCACCCGCATGACCATTACCATTGACTGTGATGAATATCTGATTGATCAGGTAGTCAAGCAGGTCAGCAAGCTGCAGGAGATCATTGAGGTGGAAAATGTGACGGAAGTTCCGTGCATCCGCCGCCAGCTTCTGCTGATCAAGCTCCGCGCCACACTGGAAAACAGAATGGAGATTCTGGAACTGGCAGGTGCGCTGAATGCGAGACTGGTGGACATTACCGCGGATTCCGTTACGCTGGAAGCCACTGCGGAAGATGATACCATCAGCACCATTGTGGAGATTCTGGAACCTTACGGCGTTATCTCGCTGATGAAGACCGGTACGGTTGCACTGAAGAAATAGAGCAGCCGGAAACACAGCTGCGGTGCAATTCCGTGACACAGAAAGAAAGCCCGAAGCAGCCGCGCAGGCGGTTACTCCGGGTCTTTTTTTTACGGGATCAGTCGTCCACTTCACAGAAATAGTCCAGAAATTCCATGAAATCATCGAAATCGCTGTTAACGAATTCATACAGAACCGGGTCGGGAAATTCAAAACGGACATTCACCCGGATGCCGAGGTCCTGGAAAGCTGCTGTGAGGAAGTGCTCCGCGGTATATGCCGTGATGTGATCGTAACACATGAGCAGAAGCTGGCCCTGGTCGCTGAAATAGTAGACTTCCTGGACATCGTCATTCAGCCGGTACCGGGTACGTCCCACGTGGCGGTTGGTTTCGTAAAAATGGACGTACAGATGGCCGTTCCGGTAGATATTATCCGTCAGCAGAATGGTGAAATCCCGCATTCTGCTGCGGAGCGCATCAGAATCCTCCGGGAAGGAGAATACGGTGACCAGCTCCGGCCGGCGGAGCATCATGGCCGCTTCCACATCGGTGATCCGGAACTCGGAGGTCAGCGAGGCCCGGGCGACTGCCTTCTGATTCGGTGTCAGCTCCAGCTCCGTACTGGTAATGTAGTAGGAATCACTGCGTTCGGTCAGGGAATGGCAGTAGCAGGTGATGCCGTCAGGCGCCTCTTCGATCCGGTTTTCGCAGAGCGTGACCGGCGCCTTGATCGGGAAGGGACTCTGTACCAGCCGGTCCGGCTGGCTGCCGGGGTAAATCCGGTCCGCATCCGAAAAACCGCCGCCTTCACTCAGATACGCCATGCCTGCGGTGTCCAGCGCTGCGGCGCGCATCAGATAGTAGTTGATAATGAAGTGGGTGGTCGGCAGAGACCCGCAGATCTTTCGCATCAGGATTCTGTACTCCGGCTCGGACAGATGTATCGTTGGCGTCAGCATGAACTGATAGCCGGAACGGCCGGGTTCGCGGGCGGTCGGCGGGGCGTGCCGCAGGGAGCGGACGTGCGCCTGGAGCAGAAAACGGGCTTCCTGTTCGGTGAGTTCGACAGGGGCTGCGCCCAGCGCTGCGGTCATGCGCAGTTCCTCCGCTTCGAATTCTTTGTTTTTCGGCCCGGTGCATTCAGAATAGCTGTCGACGGTGCGGGCTTCGCAGTCCAGATAAAAAATCTGGTGCAGGGCTCTCGTCTGGTCGGCGGATTCTTCTTTCCAGGACAAATACATGCCCACCACGCCCATCAGACGGGTGTCTGTGGCGAATCCACCGAGAAAGCGGTACGCCCGGGCAGGCAGCGGGGATTTTTTTCCCCCTTTTATTACGGTAAAACTGGATGGCATAAAACCACCTCCATTTGCTTTCAGAATCAGGGACAGCGGGCAGGCGCACTCCGCGCTTTCGCGCAGCCGGTCACTGCGGCGCCGGGCTGCCGGGCACCCTGTGCGGTATCCCGAACCATGCAGGTCCGTCCCTGCTTAAAGTATACAATATGAAAGGGCCTTCTTTCAATGCCGTGCAGGCTGTCCGAATTGTAAAGATTGTGTGATTTTTTGGCCGGTTCGGTTGACCCTTCAGGATGGATACTATAAAATTTTAAGTTGGAGCAGAAGCGGGTTCTTCCGGAACCTGTTGAGTATATGCTGAGGAGGCGCAGTGTTTTTATCTGTGTTTCCTGCAGAGAAAAGAAAGGAACTGAATAAATGGGAATCAAAGTACTTAAATTCGGGGGATCTTCCGTAGCCGACGCCATACAGCTGCAGAAGGTGAAGAATATCGTGGATGCGGATCCGGAAAGACGGTATGTCGTCGTTTCCGCCCCGGGCAAGCGGTTTTCCGATGACAGCAAGATCACGGATCTGCTGTATCTGTGCAAAACTCACATCGAAAATCATTTTACGCCGGATCATGTGTTCCAGGTAATCAGCGACCGGTATCGCATGATGGAGCTGAATCTGGGCGTCAAGGTGGGCATCGACAAGGATCTGGAAGAGATCCGCGCGAATCTGAAGCCGGGCGTGACGGCGGACTATATCGCCAGCCGCGGAGAATATCTGTGCGGCAAGCTGGCGGCGGCATTCTTCGGGTTTGATTTTGTGGATCCGGCCGGGCTGATCTGTTTTGATGAAAGAGGCCGCCATATGCCTGAAGAAACCTACAAGCGCCTTTCCGAAGAACTGAAGAAGCATGAGAAGGCCGTGATTCCGGGGTTCTACGGATCCGATGTGAACGGGAATATCCGCACATTCTCCAGAGGCGGTTCGGATGTCACCGGTTCCCTGGTGGCCAAGGCCGTGAACGCGGATATCTATGAAAACTGGACGGATGTATCCGGTTTCCTCATGGCGGATCCGCGCATTGTACCGGAAGCCAAGCCGATCAAAAACATTACATATAAAGAACTGCGCGAGCTGTCCTACATGGGCGCCAGCGTGCTGCATGAAGACGCGGTGTTCCCTGCGCGGGAAGCGAATATCCCGATCAACATCCGGAATACCAATGAACCGGATCATCCGGGCACAATCATTTCCGACACGCCGGGTGAGAAGACAAACATTATCACCGGTGTTGCCGGCCGCAAGGATTTTGCTGTCATTTCCATTTACAAAAACCTGATGAATTCCGAAATCGGTTTTGTTAAGAGACTGCTTGCTATTCTGGAAAGCTATGAGATTTCCTTCGAGCATTTGCCGACAGGCATCGACACGGTCTGCCTGATCATTTCCAACAGTTATCTGGAAGGCAAGCTGCAGGATATGCTGGAAGATATCGAGAGACGGCTGAAGCCGGATTCCGTGGAAGTATACCAGGATATGGCTCTGATCGCTACGGTAGGTGCCGGCATGAACCGCCGTCTGGGCGTCAGCGCCAGACTGTTCGGGGCTCTCTGTGAAGCAGGTGTTAATGTCCGCATGATCGACCAGGGATCCAGTGAGATGAACATTATCATCGGTGTGCAGAACGATAATTTTGAAACGGCCATCCGCGCAATTTATGACGCGTTTGTAACAGAATAGGAAAAGAGGCTGCATAAATGGGATTAATGGAACTCATTTTTGGAGATCTGAATAAAAAAGAAGTGAAAAAGCTGGAAAAGCTCACGCAGAAAGTGCTGGATCTGGAAGAAGAGATTCATGAACTGGAAGACGATGAGCTCCGCGCAAAAACGCGGGAATTCCAGGACCGTGTGCAGAACCGGGGAGAATCGCTGGATTCGCTGCTGCCGGAAGCCTTTGCGGTGTGCCGGGAAGCGGCTTCCCGTACCGTGGGCATGAAACACTTCCCGGTGCAGATCATCGGCGGCATCGCGCTGCACCAGGGCCGGATCGCGGAGATGAAGACCGGGGAAGGGAAAACCCTGGTGGCGACACTGCCGGCCTATCTCAACGCGCTGGAAGGAAAAGGCGTGCACGTGGTTACGGTCAATGATTACCTGGCCAAACGAGACATGGAATGGATGGGGAAAATCTACACCTTCCTGGGTCTTACCGTAGGCGGTATTTTCCACGAGGTTCCCGCGGATAAAAGAAAAGAACAGTATATGTGCGACATCACCTATGGTACGAACAACGAATTCGGGTTCGACTACCTGCGGGACAATATGGTGCCGTACAAGGAAAATATGGTGCAGAGGGATCTGAACTACGCCATCGTGGACGAAGTGGACTCCATTCTCATCGACGAAGCCCGTACGCCGCTGATCATTTCCGGCCAGGGCGACCAGTCCACGGATCTGTACCGCAAGGCACAGGAAAAAGTCCGGTATTTCCGGCAGGATGTGGACTTTACCATCGATGAGAAGGACAAGACGGTTTCTCTGACAGAGGAAGGTGTAGCGCGCTGCGAGCGCGAGTTCGACATTAAAAACGGAAACCTGTCCGATCCGGACAATATGGAAATCAACCATCATATCATGCAGGCGCTGAAGGCGAATTTCATTATGAAAAAGGACGTGGACTACGTCGTCATGAATAATGAAGAGATCGTCATCGTCGATGAATTCACCGGGCGTCTGATGCAGGGCAGACGGTACAGCAACGGGCTGCACCAGGCCATCGAGGCGAAGGAAAACCTGTCTGTCCGCAGTGAGTCGAAGACGCTGGCTACCATCACGCTGCAGAATTATTTCCGTATGTTCAACAAGCTGGCGGGGATGACCGGTACGGCGAAGACCGAAGAAGAGGAATTCCGGGAGATCTACAACATGGACGTTGTGGTGATCCCGCCGAATAAGCCAATTCAGCGAATCGACTATCCGGACAGCGTGTATCTGAATGAACAGGCCAAGTTCAAGGCGATCATCGAAGAAATCATCGAAGTGCATGAAACCGGCCGCCCGGTGCTGGTGGGCACCATTTCCATTGAAAAATCCGAAGCCATCAGCGCGCTGCTGAACCGGCGGGGGGTGCGGCACAATGTGCTGAACGCCAAGCATCATGAACGGGAAGCGGCGATCATCGCGGAAGCGGGCCGTCTCGGGGCGGTTACCATTGCCACCAATATGGCAGGGCGAGGCACCGACATTATCCTGGGCGGCAACCCGGAATTTGAAGCCAAACGGGAAATGCGGAAGATGGGCTATGACGAAAATACCATTTCCTACGCGTCCAGCCGGATTCCGCTGGAGGATTAAGAGCTGCTGGCAGCCCGGAAGGTCTTTGACGAACTGCATGATAAATTTAAAGCCATGCGGAAGGACGAACAGCAGCAGGTCATCGAGCTGGGCGGACTGCATATCATCGGGACGGAGCGGCACGAGTCAAGACGTATTGACAACCAGCTGCGGGGCCGTGCCGGCCGGCAGGGCGACCCGGGTTCCACACGCTTCTTCGTGGGTCTGGATGACGACCTGATGTACCGTTTCGGCGGCGACCGCCTGCAGAATATGATGAGCAATTTCTCCAGCTTCGGGGAAAATGCCATTGAATCGAAGATGGTGACGAGGCAGATCGAAAATGCCCAGAAGAAGGTGGAGGGAAGAAACTTCACCGCCCGTAAGTATGTGCTTCAGTATGATAATGTCATGAACACCCAGCGCCAGATCATTTACGGCGAAAGACGCCGGGTGCTGGACGGCGAACCGCTCAAGGAACATATCCTGGGCATGGCATTCTCCTTTGCCGATGAATACGCGGAAAGCTGTATGGCGGGATCGAAATTCTCCGAGGAATGGGATCTTCCGGAACTGGAGAAGAATATCCGCCGGCTGTACAATGATTTCCGGCTGCCGGATTACGGAAATAATCCGGATATCGAGCCGGAACAGCTGAAGGAGGATATTCACGGTGTCATCCGGGCGGCTTACGATGCAAAGGAACAGGAGATCGGCGAAGATCTCATGCGGCGTCTGGAACACATGGTGCTGATCCGGGTTGTGGACAACAAATGGATGGATCACATCGATGCCATGGACCAGCTGCGGACGGGCATCGGCCTGCGGGGTATCGGCCAGCAGGATCCGGCCATGGCCTACGCAAACGAAGGCTACGAGATGTTCCAGGAGATGATCAGCAACATCCAGGAGGAAACGGTCCGGGCCTGCATGAATGTAACGACGCATACCAGCGCGGACAGAAAGCAGATCATCATCGCCGGTGCGGCGAGCAAGGAAGAAGTCGCTCCTGCCGCAGGCGGCGTGGCGGCGCGGCCGGTACAGGCTGCGGGCGGCGGTATGCCGCAGGAAGCGCCGAAGGAAAGCAGACAGAGCGTCAAGGTGCCGTATAAGCGGGCCGTGCCTAAGGTGGGACGGAACGAGCTCTGTCCTTGCGGCAGCGGAAAGAAGTATAAGAACTGCCACGGCAAGATCGAGGCGGAACAGTAGGAAATACGAGTAGCAGGCCGGAATCCCCGGTTGTGTTTCCTGCTGTTGCTCGAATGAACTGCTGCTTAAGGCAGCAGCAATTGAATGTGAACCGCTTTCGGAAGGAAACTCCTTCCGAAGCTCATTTTTGAAAGGATGTGAGAATATGCTGCAGCTGGATCAGATCAGATATGAACTGGCTCCGACTAAGGACAGCTTAAAAGAATTGGGTGAGTCCCTTTGACGTCGCTTCACTGGAAAGCCGACTGGATGAAATAAATAAAGAAATGGAAGCCGAAGGGTTCTGGAATGATAATGAGAAGGCGGCCCGCGTGATGCAGGAGAAGAAGAACGCGGAACGGAAGCTGGAATCATTCCGGAAGCTGGAGGGAGATTATGAAGATCTGCAGGTGCTGATCGAGATGGCGGAGGAAGAGGACGATGAGTCGCTGGTGCCGGAGATCGAAAGCGCGTTTGCAGGTTTGAAGGAAAATGTGGAAACGCTGCGGCTGGAGACGCTGCTGGACGGGGAGTATGACGCCAACGACGCCATTATTTCCATCCATGCGGGGGCCGGCGGCATCGATGCCCAAGACTGGGCAGGCATGCTGATGCGCATGTATACCCGCTGGTGTGAGCGGAAGGGCTTCAAAAGCACCGTGCTGGACCTGCAGAGCGACGATGAAAACGGCATTAAAAGTGCCACGATTCTGGTCAAAGGGGAAAATGCCTACGGCTATCTGAAGAATGAGCGGGGCGTGCACCGTATCGTGCGCATTTCCCCGTTTGATTCCAATGCCCGCCGGCATACGTCCTTCGCGTCGCTGGATGTGGCGCCGCAGGTAGATGACGATACGGATGTGGAAATCAATCCGGATGACATCCGTATTGATACATACCGTTCCAGCGGAGCGGGCGGACAGCACGTCAATACCACGGATTCCGCTGTGCGGATTACGCACATACCGACCAATATCGTGGTGTCCTGCCAGAATGAACGTTCCCAGAGACAGAACAAGGAAGTCGCCATGCGTGTCCTGAAGTCCCGTCTCATCGAGCTCAAGGAACGGGAACACAAGGAAAAAATTGACGAGCTTCGCGGCGATTACGGTCAGATTACCTGGGGAAATCAGATCCGCTCTTATGTTTTCCAGCCGTATACTATGGTCAAGGATCACCGGACCAATGCGGAGGTGGGCGATGTGCAGCGCGTCATGGACGGCGACATCGATTATTTCATTAATGAAAAACTGAAAATGCGGTAACAAGGGGAGCAGAGGTGCAGACGGAACAGGCGGCTGTGTCTCTGCTCGTTCTGCCCGGGCGGCGGAAAAACAAAACACGGAGGACCTGCTGTGGGAGCGCGGGTCATGGAGGCTTTTAACATGGATATAATAAAAAAACTATCTGAAGAACTGGGCATTCCGGCGGGTCGGATCGAACAGACGGTGGCGCTGATCGACGAAGGGAATACGATTCCGTTCATCGCACGGTACCGGAAGGAAGTGACCGGCGGTATGACCGATGTGCAGCTGCGGGAACTGGATGAACGGCTGGCTTATCTGCGGGGCCTGGAAACCAGAAAAGAAGAGGTCATGGCGGCCATCGAAGAGCAGGGCGGACTGACGGAAGAGCTGCGGGAAGCGATTCTCAGCGCAGAGATTCTTCAGAGAGTAGAGGACCTGTATAAGCCGTTCAAAAAGAAGAAGAGCACCCGGGCCGGCAAGGCGAAGGCAAGGGGGCTGCAGCCGCTGGCGGATATTATGCTGGCGCAGGAGCTGACGGAAGGCACGCCGGAGGAGGTTGCTTCACCATATATTAATGAGGAAAACGAGGTGCCGGACGCGGAAGCGGCACTGCAGGGCGCCTGCGATATTATTGCGGAAATGATTTCCGATCATCCGGAATATAATGAAATGATCCGGGATTTCACCAGACGCACCGGCCTCATCGTTTCCGAAGCGGCGGATCCGGACGAAAAAACGCCGTATGAAATGTATTACGATTTCAAGGAGAAGATCTCCGCGATTCCGGATCACCGCGTACTGGCCGTCAACCGGGGTGAAAAGGAAAAGAAGCTGAAGGTAAAGGTTGTCGTGGAGACCGAACAGGTCCACCGGCTGCTGGGCGAACAGGTCATCGTGCGGGACGGATCGATCTTCCGGGATCTGCTGGAACGGACCGTGGAAGATTCCTACAAACGTCTGATGGCGCCGTCCATCGAACGGGAAATGCGCACTGAGCTGACGGAGCGGGCGGAAAAGAATGCGGTGAAGGTGTTCGCAGCCAATACGGAAAAGCTGTTTATGGCGCCGCCGGTGAAGGGCGCAAAGGTCCTCGCCATCGACCCGGGACAGAGGACCGGCTGCAAGGTGGCGGCGCTGGGAAGCACCGGCAAGCTGCTGGCTTATGCCACGATTTATCCGACCGCGCCGAAAAAGGACATCGCCGGCGCGTCCAGAGTCATTACCAAACTCGTCGACCGCTTCGGCCTGAATGCCGTGGTGATCGGCAATGGAACGGGCTGCCGGGAGACGGAAAAGTTCATCGCGGATTACATTGCGGAAACCGGGAAAGACCTGAAATACACGATTGTCAGTGAGGCAGGCGCTTCCGTTTACTCGGCGTCGAAGCTGGCCAGTGAAGAATATCCGGATTTGGATGTGACCACAAGGGGCGCCATGTCCATCGGCCGCCGGGTGCAGGACCCGATGGCGGAACTGGTCAAGATCCCGCCGAAGAGCATCGGCGTGGGGCAGTACCAGCACGACGTCAACCAGACCATGCTCGAGAATGCTCTGACGGACGTGGTCGAGGACTGTGTCAACAAAGTCGGCGTAGACCTGAACACGGCATCGCCTTCCCTGCTGTCCTATATTTCCGGCATCAATTCCCAGGTGGCGAAAAATATCGTGGCGTACCGGGAAGAAAACGGTTTCTTCACCAACCGGAAACAGCTTCTGAAGGTGTCAAAGCTGGGCGAAAAGACATTTGGACAGTGTGCCGGCTTCCTGCGGATCAGCGGCAGCGACGAACCGCTGGACGCAACGGCAGTGCATCCGGAATCCTACGAAACTACCCGGGTCATGCTGGATAAGCTGGGCATTCCGGCAGAGCAGATTGCGGCAGGCGGCGTGAATGATATCGAAGACCGTATCTGTGAGCATTATCCGGTGAAGGCGAAGGAGCGGAAAAAGAAGGCGAAGGAGCCGGTCCGCCCGGACAACGGATTCGGCGCACTGGCGGCTCTGCTGCAGGACGAAGAGTTCATGGGGAAGAAGAAAAAGCAGCCTGCGAAATCCCGGGTAAAAGAAAGCATTCGTCTGATGGCGGATGACCTGGGCATCGGATCCATGACCCTGACCGATATCGTGGCGGAAATCAAAAAGCCGGCACGGGATCCGCGGGAAGATATGCCGGCGGTCATTTTTCGCAGTGACGTGCTGGATTTCGACGATCTGACACCGGGTATGGAACTGACCGGGACCGTAAGGAATGTGGTAGATTTCGGCGCTTTTGTGGATATCGGGGTAAAGACCGACGGGCTGGTGCACATTTCCGAATTGTCCTCGCGGTATGTGAAACATCCGATGGATGTGATCAGCGTGGGCGATACGGTGAAGGTGCGGATTCTGGATGTGGATAAGGAACGGCATAAGATTTCCCTTACAATGAAATTATAAAGAGGAACCGGTATGATTGATTTTGAACGGGAAGATATCCGGCCGTTTGCGGATATCTGGAATACACGGCCGCCTTCGCCGATGCGGCAGACAAAGGAGTCCTGGGACAAGCGGGCGGACCGCTGGGCGGAGAATCTCAAGGACATGGGTTCGTTTAAGAGCAGCAGTGACGCCCGGATCGCGGAGGCGGTGAAGTTCCTGCAGGATCACGGGCAGCTGACGCCGGAGCAGGATGTGGTGGATCTGGGCTGCGGACCGGGGCAGTTTGCCATGGCCTTTGCGCCGCATGTGCACCATGTCACCGGTGTGGATCTGTCGGACAGTATGGTGAAGCACGCTGCAGAATTTGCGGCCGAAGCCGGTCTGGATAATGTAGATTTCCGGAGCTTGAATTTTAATGAAGCGGATATCGATGCCCTGGGCTGGCGGGAACGTTTTGATCTGGTGTTTGCATCCATCACGCCGGCTGTCAGCACGCTGAAGGATGTGCAGAATATGATGGCGATGAGCCGGGGCTGGTGCTATTACGGAGGATTCCGCAGCCGGGTGCACGAGGTAGAGTACCGGGTGGCCCATGAGCTGTATAATATGGAGCCCCCGATGATGAAAAAGGACGGCAAATCCACGTACGGCCTGTTCAATATGCTCTGGCTGAGCGGCTACAATCCGTTTGTACATTTTTATTACGACGGGTATGAGGAAACGCGGCCGGCGGACCGGGAGCATGCGCATCAGCTGGCAGACCGGCTGGGGCTGCATGATGATCCGGACCGGGAGGCAGATAAGATCCTGCGATTCCTGGAGTCGATCGCCGATGAGGACGGCATTGTCCACAGTGAGTACCGGCAGTCGTATGCCTGGCTGCTGTGGGACATGAAGAAAGTGCGCTGACAGATTTTTTGAGGACCGGTCCGGGACTGTCCGGACAAGTGTATTTGTAAATACGGCAGAGATGCACGGCTGAGCGGCGGGCATCTCTGTCATTTTTTTTCGGGAAAGGAGTTTTGCAAAAAAGTGTACATTTTCTGACGTTTTTTCGAAAAAATGTACACTAATTCCGAAAAGTGCTCTTCCGGAATTCCCGCCCGGGACTATCCGCCGGTGTAATCTGCCCGGTCATTATCATAAAAAAGGTTTTTCGAATTGTATTAACACCCGTGCGATTGCTCATTGCAAATAGCAGGCGGTATTGCTATAATTAATTTGTTGTCGGTACGATCATGTGCCGCAGATAGTCGCCGGGCAAAAGCGGCCAGCAAGCGAAGCAAAAGGCGGCAGCAAGCCGCAAACGCAGGCCGCAAATTCAAGCCGCGAACTGCCGGGCACACAGAAGGCGGACGGCAGCGATCCGAAATAAATAATTAATAGGAGGAAGCATATGGAGATTTATTCCAGCGAAAAAATCAGGAATGTCGCAGTAGTGGGTCACGGAGGATGCGGAAAAACCACATTCCTCGAACAGGTTCTTTTTGACCAGAAGCTGATTACCCGTGTGGGAAAGATCGAGGACGGAAATACGGTTTCCGACTATGACCGCATGGAGATCCAGACCGGCCATTCCATTAACATGACAATGATCCCTGTAGAGTACAAGGATGTCAAGATCAACTTTATCGATACGCCGGGTCTTCTTGATTTCTCCAATGAAATGAAGCAGGCTGTTCAGGCTGCCGACATGGCGCTGCTGGTTGTAGACGCGGGTTCCGGCATCCAGGTTGGTACGGAAAAGGTATGGCAGTTCATTAAGACGGTTAATAAGCCTGCATTTATCATGCTCAACTGCAAGGAAAAGGATGAGTATGATTTCGACGCCCTCGTGGAAGAAATCCGCTCGAGATTCGGCACCGGCTGCGTTCCGGCAAGCTATCCGCTCAAGGAAGAGATGATGGATGAGATCACCGAACTCATCGCTGAAACCGACGAAGAGCTCATGGAAAAGTACTTCGAGGAAGGCGAATTTGAACCTTGGGAATTCAACGCGGGCTTCCGCAACGGCGTAGCCAGCGCAGACATTATTCCGGTATTTGAATATAATCCGGCTGCGGGACAGGATACTGAGATGGTTCTGAATGTAATCAGAAAGTATGGTCCGTCTCCGGTTAAGCATGCGCCGTACAAGTACATCGACGCCAGCGGCGGCGAAGATCTGGCTGAGCCTGAAGTAGACGGCCCGGTTACAGTATGGAATTTCAAGACATTGTCCGACCCGTTCGTAGGCAAGATTTCCATTATGAAGGTTATCACCGGTACGCTCAATGCCGGCATGGACCTGATCAATACCAGAACGGGCAAGACGGAACGTCTGAACAAGCTCATGGTAATGAGAGGCAAGACCCAGATGGAAGTGGCTTCCGCCTGTGCCGGCGATATCATCGCGGTTTCCAAGCTGGCTTATACAGAAACCGGCGACACGCTCTGCGAAAAGGGCAAGTCCAGAACCTATGTAAATATCGATATTCCGGCTCCAACCCTGTTCATGGGTGTACAGCCTAAGGATAAGAATGATGATGAAAAGATGGGCAGCGGCCTCGGCAAGCTGAGAGAAGAAGACCCGTCCTTCGTAGTACGCAACGACGCGGAAACCAAGCAGACCCTCATCGGCGCGCAGGGCGAAATGCAGCTCAATATCATCGTTTCCAAGCTGAAGGAACGTTTCGGCGTAGACGTACAGACCGTTCCTAGAAAGATCGCCTACAGAGAAACCATCAAGGGTCACTCCGACGTACAGGGCAAGCACAAGAAACAGTCCGGCGGCGCAGGCCAGTACGGCGACGTTCGCATCAAGTTCTCGCCGTCTCCGGATCAGGATCTGGATTTCTCCGAGCAGCTGTTCGGCGGATCGGTTCCGAAGCAGTACGTACCGGCTGTTGAAAAGGGTCTCAGAGAATCTATGGAAAAAGGCCCTCTGGCAGGCTTCCCGGTAGTAAATATCAAGGCCGTTCTGTACGATGGTTCTTACCATGATGTAGACTCCAACGAAATGGCGTTCAAGATCGCTGCTTCCCTGGCATTCAAGAAGGGTATCACTGCAGCGGAACCTGTTCTGCTGGAGCCGATCATGCGTCTGGAAATCACTATTCCGGATGAATACATGGGCGACGTCATGGGCGACATGAACAAGAGAAGAGCCCGTATCATGGGTATGGAACCGGTTGGCAACGGCATGCAGAAGCTGATCGCGGAAGTGCCGATGGCAGAGATTCTGGAATACACCATCTCCCTGAAGGCCATGACTCAGGCGAGAGGCAGCTTCACTCAGGAATTCCTGCGCTACGACCAGATGCCGCAGCATTTGGCCAACAAGGTAATCGAAGCGAACAAGACAGAAGAATAGTTTTCTGTTAATGATTCCGCAGGCGGAATGAATGCTCCGCGCGGCGGGGCAAAGACAATTAGCAATTCATCAGAAAGGGGCGGCTGCACCCGGCATATAAATGTCCGGGGCAGCGGCCTCTTTTTTATTTTAGGTGCCAGCTGTATCCGAGAGTCACCCTGACAAAATGAGATAAAACTCTCATCCTATCATAATACCCGGCGGGATGATCACGTGACAGATCGTCCCGCCGGGCGTTTTTCTGACATAAAGTGGATGAATGATTATCAGCCAGGCTGTTGTTTACCGGCCGGTAATTTTCAGAGCTTCCTGGATCGAGGCGGCGCCGACCACTTCCATTGCGGTCTGCTGCCGGATGCGGGCTGCATTGCCGGCAGGGAGCAGGACTTTCTGGAACCCCAGCCGTTCCGCTTCCCGCACCATGCGGTCGATGTGCGGGACGGAGCGGATTTCGCCGGTAAGGCCGATTTCTCCGATTGCCAGAGTCATGGCCGGCGGCGCTTTCCGTGAATAGGAAGAATAAATCGCCATGGCGGCCGCCAGGTCGGTGGAAGTGCCCTCCGGACGGAGCCCGCCGACGATGTTCAGGTAAATATCCTGGGAAGCCAGCGAGATGCCGGCGTGCCGCTCCAGTACGGCGACGATCATATTCAGGCGCCGGCTGTCCACGCCCAGGGCGGTGCGGCGGGCGAAGCCCTGGGGAGCGGTGGTGGTAAGGGCCTGCACTTCCAGAATCAGCGGTCGGGTGCCTTCAAACACCGCGGTAGCGATGGAGCCTTCCGCGCCCCGGCCGATGTCTTCAATCAGGGAGGCGGACAGATTTTCCACCGGCGCCAGTCCCTGCTGGGTCATTTCGAAGGCGCCGATCTCGTTGGTGGTGCCGAAACGGTTTTTCTGAGCGCGGAGGATGCGCAGATCCTGGCTGCGTTCGCCGTTAAACTGCAGGACGGTGTCCACCAGATGTTCTACGATGCGGGGGCCGGCCAGTTCGCCGGATTTGGTGACGTGGGCGACAATCAGGACCGGCAGTTCATTGCCCTTGCCGATGCGCATCAGTTCGTTGCCGCAGGCCCGTACCTGGGAAACAGAGCCGGGCGCGGATTCGATCCCGTCGGTGAACATGGTCTGGATGGAATCGATGATCAGGAACACCGGCTTCAGGGACTCCAGCTGCAAAATAACATTGTCCAGACTGGTTTCGGACAGAATATACAGATTGTCCGGCAGGGTTTCGCAGATGCGGTCGGCACGGATCCGGATCTGTTCTTCCGATTCCTCGCCGCTGACGTACAGTACGGTGCCGTACCGCTGCGCGATGTTGGCGGCGGCCTGGAGAATCAGCGTGGATTTGCCGATGCCCGGTTCGCCGGAAATCAGCGAAAGGGAGCCGCGCACCAGGCCGCCGCCCAGAACGCGGTTCAGTTCTGTGATGCCGGTGTCCATGCGGTCGGTTTCACCGGAGCGCACCGATGCCAGGGGCACCGGTTTGACGGATCCGATGCCGCCTGCCGCGCCCGGGCGGCCGGCGCTGCTCCGGCTGCCGGTGCGCCGCCGTTTATCCTCCGCCTCCGGGCGGATTTTTTCTTCAACAAATGTATTCCAGGCGCCGCAGATGCACTGCCCCATCCAGCGGGGGCTTTCGTATCCGCATTCCTGGCAGACAAAAACACTCTGAACTTTCTTTGCCATACTATCTCCTGTTTCCGTGTGCGGCGCCGGTCCGCAGGCTATTCGGACCGGTATTCGAAGAAAGCCGGCGCCGCGCGCCGGCTCATTAACATTATAATTCCTTCTTCAGATCAAACCAGAAGCAGCTGCCTTCGCCGGGCACGCTGCGCACGCCGTATTTCGCTTTGTGCAGAATGAAAATCTGCTTGACAATGGACAGCCCGAGGCCGGTTCCGCTGGATGTGCGGCTCTGATTCCGGCTGGACCGGTAATAACGGTCCCAGATGGCGTCCTGGTCGGCGGGATCGATGCCCTGTCCGTGATCGACAACTTCGCAGTGCACGACGGTTGCCAGATCCTCAATATGAATGCCGACGTACTTATCCTCACTGGAATACCGTATGGCATTTCCGACAAGATTGGCGAAAATCTGGCGGATCTTCTTTTCATCCCCCCGGACAAATGCCGATTCCGGTCCCTGGTAATCAAATACAAAGCCGTCCTGCTCCCGGTGAATCGCGAAACTGTCCAGCGTTTCCCGGGCGATGGCCGGAACATTAACATCTGTCAGCTCCAGAGCGTCCACATTGGCCTGCATTTTGGAAAGGGTCGTGAGGTCATTAACAAGACTGTTGAGCCGGTCTGCCTCACTGATGATGACCTGCAGATGTTTTTCCCGCTTCTCAGGATTGTCGCCGGAAATATCCCGAATCATCTCCGCGTAGGATTTTACCATGGTCAGCGGGGTCTTCAGGTCGTGGGTTACGTTCGCAATGAGATCCTTCTGCAGCTTGTCGGATTTGGAAAGCTCCTCCGAAGCATAGTTCAGCGTGGAGGCCAGCTCTTCCGTTTCCAGGTATCCGCTGCCGTCAAAACGCACCGAGTAGTCGCCTCCGGCCAGTATTTCGGCGGAGTCGGTGATATTGTTGAGCGGGCGGGAGAGACGCCGCGCCAGGATGACGGACATGAGCATGCCGAACAGAATGGCGATGAACGTGACGATGATCAGCATCATGCCCAGGATCCGTATGGTGGAGCTTACGGCGGACAACGGCGAATAGATGAATAAATAGGTGCATCGGCCGTCGTCCGACTGTTCCAGAATGGAAGCATAGATCATGGCCTTGCTGTTTTCCCCGCCGCCGGGGTACATATCCTTCATTACCAGCAGAGGCGTTCCGCCGTTCTGCCGCAGCCGTGCCTTCAGCAGGTCCGAGTCGTACTTGCTGGCGAAAGCGTTCATCCGGTCCCCCGGATTGGCCGATGTGGTCGCGTACAGAATCTCGTTGTTGTCATCGATCTGTATGTACATATCGGATTTGATGGTCAGGCTCATCATAATGTCATAGAACGATTCTTCTCCGTAAAACCGTTCGATCTGGCCGGCGGTGTTTTTCAGCTCGTGAATTTTCATCTGCTGGTAGAAAGTCTGCAGGAAAAGGATCTGCAGCAGCCAGAGAAGCGCCATCATGAAGATGACAAATACACAGAAATATTTCCCCATGCGGAACGCCATGGGCTTGCTGCGAACCTCACCGGATTTCCGCCTTCCCGGACGGGAGGTCCGGCCGTCCGGATGTGCAAATATGCCGGCAGCCTCCGTATGCGGCGGGATGCCGTTTGATTCATTATTACTGCGCATCAAACTTGTAGCCAACTCCTCTCAGGGTTACGATTTTGTCCCGGTACGGGCCGAGATTGTTTCTCAGATTTTTAATGTGCGTATCGATTGTCCGGTCGTCGCCGAAGAAATCGTAGCCCCAGACATCCCGGAGCAGCTTATCTCTGGAGAGCGCGATGTTTTTATTTTCCACCAGGTAGAAGAGAAGATCGTATTCTTTCGGCGTCAGATCGATGCGGTCGCCGTCCACGGACACACTGCGGCCCGGAATATCGATGGTCAGGCCGTCGAACTGCAGGACTGCCGATTCCTTTTCCGGAGCTTTGGCTGTGCTGCGTGCAAGAACCGCGTGTACACGGGCCATCAGTTCCTTAGGGCTGAAGGGCTTTGTAACGTAATCATCGATGCCGAGCTCGAAGCCGAACAGTTTGTCGTACTCTTCGCTTCTGGCAGACATCATGATAATCGGGGTGTCGCTGTTTTTGCGGATTTCCTTGCAGGCAGAAAAACCGTCCAGCTTTGGCATCATAATATCCATGATAATGAGATCGTACGAATTGGCGCGGCACATGGTAATCGCTTCCATTCCGTCCGATGCCTCTTCGGTTTCATATCCTTCGAACTCTGCGTATTCCTTGACGACTTCGCGGATGTTTGCCTCGTCGTCGACAATCAGTAATTTCGCCATTGATCGGCCGTCCTTTCCGGGGATCCGGGATCCCGTCTCAACAATAACCGGTATGATTAATAATAGCACGTTCGTGCGGAATCTTGAACCTTGAGATTGTGTGGTTCTTGTGAAGGAAACGTGAAAAATGCTTTGTTCATGGGCCTTCCGGGAGCGGGGAATATTGACGGAACGGCCGGAAATGCTTATAATATACTCTGTATGGGTATACCTTATTATCCAGATAATCGAATGGAAAGGAGGTGAAAAAATGATAGGAAAAAGATTATTCAGAGTATTGTTTACCTTTCTTGGAATACTGTGCGGCGTTGCATTGGCGGGTTTGATTTCTTATTATTCTAATATTCTTGACACTATGCCTGACATCTCCAGATCAGGGCTGGCTGTCATGGCATCCCTGATGGGGATCGGAACCGGACTTATTTTTTTTCTTTTATCGCCGAAGGTGGCGCGCAGTACGGAATACCTGACAGAGAATCTGGAATCTGCGACCCAGGAACGGCCGCTGCGGGAGTTCGTATTCGGTGTAATCGGTCTGGTGGTGGGCCTGATGATTGCATTCCTGATCAGTCAGACCTGGGCGAATATCGCCATTCCGATCATCGGGCTGATCCTGTCTGTGGCGGTCTATATCTTTCTTGGATATACCGGGTGGTATATCGGGAATCATAAGGCGGATGAATTCCTGACCGGACTGAAGCAGCTGAACCCGGTGAAAAGCGGCGGCAAGGCAGCCGGCAAAAATAAGAATCAGGATCTGTCCCCGAAGATTCTGGATACCAGTGTCATTATCGACGGCCGGATCGCAGATATTCTGAAAACCGGCTTTATTGAAGGGCAGATCGTCATTCCGGAATTTGTCCTGGTAGAGCTTCGCCACATCGCGGATTCCGCAGATTCCCTGAAGAGGAACCGCGGCCGCCGGGGACTGGATATTCTCAATAAAATCCAGACTCAGTTCGGTGTGGAGATCTACAATACGGACAATAAGAAGAGCCTGAAGAATATTCCGGAGGTGGATGTCAAGCTGCTGGAACTGGCGGCCCTGATCAACGGCAAGGTTGTGACCAACGATTACAACCTGAACAAAGTCGCCGCTATCAAAGGGGTTCCGGTTCTCAATATTAATGAACTGGCTAACACGCTGAAGCCGGTGGTGCTGCCGGGTGAAACGATGACGCTGACGCCGATCCGGGAAGGGAAGGACCCTGCGCAGGCGCTGGCCTACCTGGACGACGGCACCATGATCGTGGTGGAAGACGGCCGGAATTATATCGGGCAGGAAATCCAGGTGACCGTGACCAGTGTACTGCAGACATCCGCGGGACGGATGATCTTCGCAAGGAAAGGATTCAGTGGATCCAATGACAGTGAAGCATAAGAAGACCGGTGTGATCATCGCGGCGGGTGGTTCCGGAAAGCGGATGGGCGGCAAAGACAAGCTGTACCGTGTTCTGGACGGGATTCCCGTGCTGGCAAGGTCGGCGCTGGCATTTCAGCGCCATCCCCGGGTGGATGAGATCGTGTTCGCTGTGAGAGAAGGCACAGCGGATATCTGCCGGAAGGAAATTATTGAAAAATATGAACTCAGTAAAGTGTGTGCGGTGGTGACCGGTGGAGCCGAACGGGCGCTGTCGGTGCGCGCCGCGCTCACGGCGCTGCCGGAGGACTGCGCCGTGATCCTGATTCAGGATGGCGCGCGGCCGCTGGCGGATCCGGAACTGATAGACCGGGTCATCGATGCGGCGGCGCGGCGCGGCGCGGCGATCCCGGTCATCCCGGTCAAGGATACCGTGAAGTATGTGCAGACCGGGGAGGACGGCGTCCTGCAGATCGCAGGGACGCCGGACCGCAGTACCCTGCGGGCGGTGCAGACGCCGCAGGGATTTTCCCGGGACATCCTGTTCCGGGCATACGGTCTGGATGAAGCGTCCCGGGAAAGTACCGGGGATATCGAAGACCGGATACGCCGGGCCACGGACGACGCGTCCCTGGCGGAAGCGCTGGGCGTACCGGTCGCTGCCGTGGAAGGATCGGAAGACAATCTTAAAATCACCACGCCCGGGGATCTGGAGCAGGCGCGCCGGATTCTGGGAAGAGGAAAGGCGGAAACGATGCTGAGGATCGGAACCGGATACGATGTACATGCGTTTGCAGAAGGAAGACCGCTGATTCTGGGCGGTGTGGAAATCCCTCACGACCGGGGACTGGCCGGACATTCGGATGCGGATGTGCTGGTGCACGCCATTATGGATGCGCTGCTCGGGGCCTGTGCCCTGGGCGACATCGGACAGCATTTCCCGGACAGCGATCCGCGCTACAAGGGGATCAGCAGCATCCTGCTCCTGAAGCATGTCCGGGATCTTCTGGAGGAAAAAGGCTGGCGGATCGGCAACGTGGATTCCATTGTGATTGCGCAGAAACCGAAGCTGGCAGGCTATATTGAAACCATGCGCGGCGTGATTGCGGACGCGCTGAATATAAGTACGGACTGCGTGAGCGTGAAGGCGACGACGACGGAACACCTCGGCTTCACCGGCAGAGAAGAAGGCATCGCGGCGCAGGCTGCGGCATCCGTGGTCCGCGTACAGGAGGAAGAGTAATTATGAAAATGTCAAAAATGTATATCCGGACGCTGCGGGAAACCCCTGCGGAAGCGGTCCTTCCGAGCCATATTTATATGCTGAGGACCGGAATGATCCGCAAACTGGCATCCGGCATTTACGGATTTATGCCGCTGGGAAAGAGAGTCCTCAGCAAAGTGGAAAATATCGTGCGGGAGGAAATGGATCTGGCAGGCGCACAGGAAATTCTCATGTCCGCCCTGCAGCCGGCGGAGCTGTGGGAGGAATCCGGCCGCTGGAATGCCTACGGGCCGGAAATGTGGCGTGTGCATGACCGCAATGACCGGGAATTCTGCCTGGGACCGACCCACGAGGAAATCTTCACGGATATTATTCGCAACGGCGTCAGCTCCTACCGGCAGCTGCCTGTGAATCTGTATCAGATTCAGACAAAGTACAGAGATGAGGCCAGACCGAGATTCGGCCTCATGAGAAGCCGGGAATTTATCATGAAGGATGCGTATTCCTTCGACCGGGACGAGGAAGGACTGGAAGCCAGCTATCAGAATATGTATCATGCCTATTCCCGTGTATTCACCCGCTGCGGACTGGTTTTCCGGCCGGTGGAGGCGGACAACGGCGCCATCGGCGGCAGTGCGTCCCACGAGTTTACAGCGCTTGCGGACAACGGGGAAAGCTCCATCGTATACTGTGAAAGCTGCGATATGGCGGCGACGGATGAACGGGCGGAATGCGTGGATGCAAAGCCGGACGGCGCGGAAATGCTGCCTCTGGAAATGAAGGAAACGCCGGGCACCAAAACCATCGAAGCTGTCGCGGACTATCTCCATCTGGATTTAAAGCAGACCATCAAGGCTCTCCTGTACGAAGTGTATAATGATGACGGCAGCGTGAAGGAATACGTAGCGGCCTTCCTCCGCGGCGATCATGAAGCGAATGAAGTCAAGCTCTGCAATGCACTGGGCATTCCTGAGCACGCGCTGGCTTTCGCCGATGAGGAAAAGATGGCGGCTGTTACGGGCTGCGTCGGCGGATTTACCGGACCGGTCGGCCTGAAGAACTGCCGGATCATCGTGGACAGCGAGCTGCCGGGCATGAAGAACCTGTGCGCAGGTGCCAATCAGGCAGACCACCATTACATTAACATGAACTATGGACGCGACTATACGGCGGATATGGTTGTGAACTTCAAGATGATAAAGGAAGGCGATCCTTGTCCGGTATGCGGCGCGCCGGTGAAGATGACCAGAGGCATCGAGGTCGGACAGGTCTTTAAGCTGGGCACCAAGTACAGCAGCGCCATGAAGGCGGTGTACAAAGATGAAAATATGCAGGAACATGAAATGCTCATGGGCTGCTACGGCATCGGCGTGACCAGAACCATGGCGGCCATTGTGGAGCAGAACCACGATGAAGACGGCATCATCTGGCCGGTGGCAGTGGCTCCGTATCATGTCATCATTACGGTGATGAAGGCGAAGGACGCCGTGCAGATGGAACTGGCGGAAAAGATCGAGGCGGAACTGGCCGGCCGTGGTGTGGAAGTCATGCTGGACGACCGGGACGAACGGCCGGGCGTGAAATTCAAGGACGCGGATCTGATCGGCATTCCGGTGCGCATTACTGTAGGCCGCCGGGCCGGCGAAGGAGTTGTGGAATACAAGCTCCGGAAGGATGCGGACAAGGTGGAACTGAGCGTGGAAGAGGCGGTCAGCGCAGCTGCAGATTTTGTACTGGGCGAGCTGAAGGCGCATTCCCACGAGGCGGTTGCCGATCTGTAACCGGATTTTTCGGTTTCGGGTAGCAATTAGTCAAAAATAGAATACAGGGCGGGCCCGATCTGTTACAATAAAATATACGCATCCAAATATATATGGAGGAACAGTACAATGAAAACAGTAATCATCGAGCTTGAAAACGGCGGCGTGATGAAGGGAGAGCTTTATCCGGATATCGCGCCGAAGACGGTTGCGAATTTTGAAGAGCTGGCCAACAGCGGCTTTTATGACGGCCTGATTTTTCACAGAGTCATTCCGGGATTCATGATCCAGGGCGGCGATCCGCTGGGCACAGGCATGGGCGGCGCTGCGAAAAAGATTCCGGGAGAATTCGCTCGAAATGGTTTTAAGAATAATCTCAAGCACACCAGAGGCGTGCTGTCCATGGCCCGTGCGATGGATCCGAACTCTGCCAGTTCGCAGTTTTTCATCATGGTGGCCGACGCACCGCATCTGGACGGCAATTATGCCGGTTTCGGACTGATCACGGAAGGTATGGAATTTGCGGATGAAATTGTCAGCGTCAGACGCAATCCAATGGACAAACCTTTCGAGGATCAGAAAATGAAGAGCATCCGCGTTACGGACGCTGAATAATACATGCTCGTTGCTATTGAGTCAGTTTTAATTGGAAGAGGTAAGAAGAATGAAAATCTACATCGAAAAGGGATGCTGGGGCTGTTCCCTGTGCAGCGTGACCTGTCCGTCCGTATTCAAAATGGACGATGCAGAAGAGCATGCTGTAGTTCATCATCAGCCTGAGGCGGACAATGAAGTGCTGGTTACGCAGGCGATCGAAGAATGTCCTGCGCACGCGATCAATACCTGGTAGAGACCGAATAAATGACCTGCTGAAATGATCGATACCGTATCATGATCCGTGGCTGCCCCGGGCAGAGCGCTTTGGCTCCCGGGGCAGCAATTTTTTCGAAGAAAGGGAACAGGGATGGGATTTTTTCAATCTGTGCGTGAGGACGTAGACGCCGTTCTGGAGAAGGACCCGGCAGCGCGTACCCGTCTGGAAGTGCTGATCTGTTATCCGGGGATCTGGGCCGTGATCTGGCACCGTCCGGCGCACTGGCTGTACAACCATAATATGAAACTGATGGCCCGGTGGCTTTCCCAGATTGTCCGGCATCGTACCGGCGTGGAAATCCATCCCGGCGCGAAAATCGGCCGGCGCTGTTTTATCGATCACGGCATGGCCATTATTATCGGGGAAACGACGGAAATCGGCGATGACTGTACTATTTATCAGGGCGTGACTCTGGGCGGTACCGGCAAGGACGTCGGCAAGCGGCATCCGACGCTGGGAAATAACGTCATGGTGTCCAGCGGCGCCAAGGTTCTCGGACCGTTTACGGTGGGTGACAATTCCAAAATCGGCGCCGGCGCGGTGGTGATCGAGGAAGTGCCTCCGAACTGCACGGTGGTGGGTGTGCCCGGCCGCATTGTCAAACGGGGCGAGCAGCTCGTCGATGAGATGGATCAGATCGGCCTGCCGGACCCTGTGGCGGATGAATTTAAACGTATGTACAAGAAAATGCGTTCCATGCAGCTGGAAATGGAAACGATGAAAGCAAAGATGGATGACCTGCTGCTTCATACGGAAGCGGAAGGAACCATACCGGGCTGGGCCCGGACGGAACGGCTTGTTCCGGATGATGATGACGAAGGAGAATGAGAATGAAAATTTATAACACAATGTCCCGTCAGAAGGAAGAATTCGTGCCGCTCGAGCCGGGAAAAGTCAGAATGTACGTATGCGGACCGACGGTCTACAACTACATTCATATCGGCAACGCCCGTCCGTTCGTGGTTTTTGATACCCTGAGAAGATATTTTGAATATAAAGGGATGGAAGTGAACTATGTCCAGAATTTTACGGACGTGGACGACAAAATCATTAACCGTTCCAAAGAGGAGGGCATGCCTGCGAAGGAGCTTTCCGAGAAGTATATCGATGAATATTACAGAGACGCGGATGCGCTGCAGCTGGAGCGGGCAACGGTGAATCCGAAGGTGTCTGAAAACATACAGGAAATCATAGATTTTATCAGCGTTCTTATTGATAAGGGATACGCGTATCCGATGGACGGGGAGAACCCGCAGCTTTGAGAATTACGGCAGGCTTTCCGGACAGAATATTGATGATCTGGTGTCCGGCGCCCGGATCAGCGTGGATGAACGCAAGCAGGATCCGCTGGATTTTGCGCTCTGGAAGGCGCGCAAGGAGGAAAGCGAACCGGCATGGGAGAGCCCGTGGGGCATGGGCAGGCCGGGCTGGCATATCGAGTGCTCGGTGATGTCCACCAAGTATCTGGGCGATACGATTGACATTCACGCCGGCGGCCAGGATCTGCAGTTCCCGCACCATGAAAATGAGATTGCGCAGACGGAGGCCTATACGGGCAAAACCTTTGCGAATTACTGGATGCACAACGCGTACATTACCATTGATAATGAAAAGATGTCCAAATCCAAGGGCAATTTCTTTACGGTCCGGGATATCCTGGGGAAATATACCGGCGAAGAAATGCGCTATTTCCTGCTGAGCGGCCATTACAGAAGCCCGATCAATTTCAGCGAGGAGCTGATGATCCAGTCCCGCAACAGTCTGGAACGCATGCACAATGCACTGAATAATCTGAACTATCTGGCAGAGCACGGCGCAGGCGGCGGTATGACGGAAGAGGAAAAGACCGTACGGGAAGGACTGGAGAAGCATCGGGAAGCTTTTGAACGGGCAATGGACGACGACCTGAATACGGCGGATGCCATTACGGCTATTTATGAACTGATCCGCGAGGTCAACGTCGTGATCACGGACGGATGCTCTGCAGAGTTCGCGGCTTCTGCCAGGGATCTGCTGAAGAAGCTGAGCGGCGTGCTGGGCCTGCTGCCGGAGGAAGAGGATGACGGTATTCCGGCGGATATCGAAGCGCTGGTTCAGGAACGCCAGGATGCCAGAAAGGCGAAGAATTTCGCCCGGGCGGACGAAATCCGTGATCTGCTGAAGGAAAGAGGCTTTGCGGTGGAAGATACGGCGCAGGGTCCGCGGATCGTGAAGCTCTGAGGAGTATCCGGCAGGAACATATCATTATAATTGTAAAATATTGATTCACAGAAGGACAGCTGACGATGGATAAAAACGAATACGCAATTCAAAAACATAAAGAATGGAACGGAAAGCTGGAGGTTATTTCCAGAGCGCCGCTGGATACCCGTGAGGAACTGGCGGTGGCCTATACGCCGGGGGTGGCAGCGCCTTGCCTGGAGATTGCAAAGGATGAAGATCTCGCATATACCTATACGAGAAAAGGAAATATGGTCGCGGTCATCACAGACGGTACGGCTGTGCTGGGACTCGGGGACATCGGCCCGGCGGCGTCCATGCCGGTCATGGAGGGAAAATGCTGTATTTTTAAGCGTTTTGCGGACATTGATGCCTTTCCGATCTGCATCGACTCCAAAGATCCGAAGGTGATCGTCGAGACGATCCGCCTGATTTCCAAGAGCTTCGGCGGCATTAACCTGGAAGATATTTCGGCGCCGCGTTGTTTTGAAATTGAAGAAGAACTCAAAAAGGTCTGCGATATTCCGGTCTTCCACGACGATCAGCACGGTACGGCCATCATTGCGTCGGCAGGATTGCTGAACGCCGTGCGGTTTACCGGCCGCAGGATGGGAGAACTGAAAATCGTCATCAACGGGGCCGGTGCTGCAGGGATTTCCATTTGCAAGCTGCTTCTGCGGATCGGTTTCGGCGAGGTGACCATGTGCGACAGCCGGGGCATTATCTGGGACGGCAATCCGGCGAACAACGCTGCAAAGGCGGAAATCGCGAAGGTGACCAACAAGGCGGGCCTGCAGGGTACGCTGGCGGATGCGGTCAAAGGCGCAGACGTATTCCTGGGTGTTTCGGCTCCCGGCGTGCTGACTCAGGATATGATCCGGACTATGGCAAAGGATCCGATCATTTTTGCCATGGCGAATCCGACGCCGGAAATCATGCCGGATGAGGCGAAGGCGGCGGGCGCTGCCGTCGTGGGCACCGGCCGCAGCGATTTCCCGAACCAGGTGAACAATGCGCTCTGCTTCCCGGGCATCTTCCGGGGGGCACTGGATGTGCGGGCGGAAGCCATTACCGAAAACATGAAGGTGGCAGCGGCGCATGCGATCGCTTCCGTCATCTCTGATGAGGAACTCAGTGCAGACTATATCATTCCGGACGCATTCAATCCGGAAGTAACGAAAGCAGTAGCGAAAGCCGTCGCGGATGTTGCGGTGGCGGACGGACTCAGCCGGCTGTAAGGACAGATAGGGATCAGGCATGAAAGAAAACGGATACAGAATCGAGCGGGACACAATGGGGGAAATCCGTGTTCCGGCGGATAAATACTGGGGCGCGCAGACCCAGCGCAGTTTTGAGAATTTTAAAATCGGGACGGAGAAGATCCCGGCGGACGTCATCCGCGCTTTTGCAATCCTGAAAAAAGCGGCGGCCAGAGCCAACGGAAAGCTGGGTATGCTGGACGCGCGGCGCAGCGAGGTGATCGAGCAGGTCTGCGATGAAATTCTGGAAGGCAAACTGGACGGTAATTTCCCGCTGGCTGTCTGGCAGACCGGCAGCGGCACCCAGTCCAATATGAATGTCAACGAAGTAATCGCGCACCGCGCCAATGAAATCACCGGCGGCGATCCGGAGTTCCATCCGAACAACCACGTGAATTGTTCGCAGAGCTCCAATGATACATTCCCGACTGCCATGCACATCGCGGCAGCCGCGGCCATCGATGAAAAGGTGATTCCTGCAGCAGAGCTGCTGAAGGCAACGTTCGAAGAACTGTCGGAGCGGTATGCGGACATTATCAAGACCGGACGGACGCACCTGCAGGATGCCACGCCGCTTACCCTGGGCCAGGAGATCAGCGGCTGGGCAGCCATGCTGGACAAGGATCTCCGGCTGATCCGGGCCGGCCGGGACGCGCTGCTGGAGCTGGCGCTGGGCGGCACGGCAGTGGGCACCGGGCTCAATGCGCATAAAGATTTCGGAACGGCTTCTGCAGAGGTCATCGCGGAACTGACAGGCCGGGCTTTTGTGACCGCGCCGAATAAATTCCATTCCCTGACGTCAAAGGATGAGATCGTTTTCGCCCATGGCGCGCTGAAAGCGCTTGCGGCGGACCTGATGAAGATCGCCAACGATGTACGCTGGCTGGCTTCGGGTCCGCGCTGCGGGATCGGAGAACTGCGCATTCCGGAAAATGAGCCGGGCAGTTCCATTATGCCGGGCAAAGTCAATCCGACCCAATGCGAAGCGCTCACAATGGTGGCGGCGCAGGTCCTGGGAAATGATGTGACCATCGGTATCGGCGCCTCGCAGGGTAATTTCCAGCTGAATGTGTATATGCCGGTTATTATTTACAACTTCCTGCAGTCGGCCGGTCTGCTGGCGGATGCGATGGTTTCCTTTAATAATAACTGTGCGGCCGGGATTGAACCGGACCGCGAGGTTATCGACCGGAATCTCCGCAATTCACTGATGCTGGTGACGGCACTGAACCGGCACATCGGCTATGACAATGCGGCGAAGATCGCGAAGAATGCCCACGCCAAAGGCATTACCCTGAAAGAATCCGCGCTGGAGCTGGGACTGCTGACGGAGGAACAGTTCGACGAATACGTGGATCCGCGGCGCATGGTGGGTCCGGTGAATGAGTAATTCGGAAATGAACCGTCAGGACCGCCGGTATTTTGCCGAGAATCCCATGGCGCTGGCGTTTCTCGGAGATGCGGTCTACGAAGTGGAAATCCGGCGCTATGTATATGAACAGGGGGCTGTCCGTCCGGATCATATGAATGCGGAAGCGGTGCGTTTTGTGCGTGCGGAGGCGCAGGCCAGGGCGTATGAGCGGCTGCTGGACGAGCTGACGGAAGATGAAACGGCTGTCTCCCGCCGGGCGAAGAATCATAAGATTACTTCCATGCCCGGCAACGTAAATGTACAGATATATAAAAAGGCTACGGCGTTTGAAGCTCTGCTTGGGTATCTGGATCTCTGCGGGCGCGGAGACCGGGTGCGGGAGCTCATCCGCCGGGCCATTGCCATAATCGAATCGGAAACGATTAATACAGAACGCCGTCACTGACGGCGCAGAGAGGCGGCGCGGACGGACGCGCGGCGGAAAGGCTGGCCGACATGAGCAGAATGGACGAAACCTTTGTAGAAACCTGTTCGCGTATTCTCAATGAAGGATTTTCCACGGAAGGAGAGGAGGTACGCGCCCGGTGGGCAGACGGCGCGCCGGCGTATACGATTAAAACCTTTGGCGTGGTTAACCGGTATGATCTTTCCGAAGAAATGCCGCTGATGACCCTCCGGCCGACGGCCTGGAAAACTGCCGCCAAAGAAATCCTCTGGATCTGGCAGAAAAAATCCAACGACGTGCGGGAACTGGGCGGCCATATCTGGGATGCCTGGGCCGGCGAGGACCATACGATCGGCAAGGCCTACGGCTATCAGCTCGGTCTGAAATACCGTTTTCCGCAGGGAGAGATGGACCAGGTGGACAATGTGCTCTGGCAGCTGAAAAACAAACCGCAGAGCCGCCGGATCATGACGAATATATACAATTTTAATGACCTGATGGAAATGGGGCTGGAGCCGTGCGCCTACAGCATGACATTCAATGTAACGGGCAATAAGCTGAACGCCATTCTGAATCAGCGGTCACAGGATATGCTGGCGGCCAACGCGTTTAATGTCTTCCAGTACAGTCTGCTCACCATGATGTTCGCGCAGGTCTGCGGCTATGAACCGGGTGAGCTGGTGCATGTGATCTCGGATGCACACATTTACGACCGTCATATTCCGATTGTTAAGGAACTGATCTCCAGACCGCAGTATGCGGCGCCGTCGTTCCGGATTAACCCGGATGTGAAGGATTTTTATGATTTCCGTCTGGAGGATTTCGAAGTCGGCGAATATATTGCGGGACCGCAGGTAAAGAATATTCCGGTGGCGGAATGAACCGTGCGGAAACGCGGAGAAGTAAACGGAACGGGCAGGAAATGATATGAAACTGATTGCGGCGGAGGACCGGAAGGGCGGCATCGGCAGGAACGGAAAGCTCCTGGCGCATTTGCCTTCCGATATGAAATTTTTTAAAAATACGACCACCGGCGGAACGGTGACCGAAGGCACGAAGAAGGTGACCGGCACCATCAGCACCTCGGCGTCTGTAACGGCTAGTTACACCAATACCCGGAACACTGTCAATGCCGAAGCCACCAAGGTATGGAAG
>JAFWDF010000025.1 GCA_017534025.1 Bacillota bacterium | reverse complement strand
GCTCACGGGGGAAGTGCTCAAGGTTATCCGTCAGCTGGCGGAAGAGAAGATGACGATGGTGGTCGTTACCCATGAGATGCCGTTCGCGAAAGCCGTCAGCAATCACGTGGTGTTCATGGATGGCGGTGTAATTGTGGAAGAAGGCGACCCGGAGCAGGTCTTTGAGAATCCGGTACAGGAGCGTACCAGACAGTTCCTGCGGAATTACAAGCGGTGATGCGGTGCGGCCGCCTGAAAATGAATCGATAATACAGATGGAAATAAAGTATGTGTTAATGGATCCGACGGGAAACCGGACCATTCTGGTGGAGACGCCGGTTCCGCCGGAAGACCGGCCGGATATAGCGGCCGCGCTGATGAAACTGGAACCGTCTGCGGAACAGGTGGGTTTTTTGTCGGAGTTTGGCCGGAAGGCAGAGGCTGGTACAGATCTGGAACTGCGCATGGCCGGCGGAGAATTCTGCGGCAATGCCGCCATGAGCGCGGCGGTATGGTACGGGATCCGGTCCGGCAGTGCCCGGGGAACGTTTTCTGTGAGCGTTTCCGGCGCGGCGGATCCGGTGCAAGTGACGATTTCGTCCCGTCCCGACGGCCTGTGGCAGGGCATCGTGGATATGCCCGGCCCGGAGTCCGTGGAAACAGTACGTTTTCCGGACGGCCGGCAGCTGCCGGTAGTTTCCTTTTCGGGAATCTCTCATGTCATTCTGGAACAGAGCATGAATCCGGAAACGGCAGAGCGGCTGGTGAAGGAATGGTGCTGTTTTCTGCATGCGGATGCGCTGGGGCTGCTGTTTCTGCAGCCGGAGGAGGAAAGCGCCGCGTCACCGGCGCCGGAAAGCTTCCCTGCGGGCGATGGCCCGGATCAGATGCACCGGGGCCGTCTGACACCGCTGGTATATGTTCCGGCAGCGGACACATTATTCTGGGAAAGCGCCTGCGGCAGCGGTACAACCGCAGTGTGCGCGTGGCTTGCCCGTATAAAGGGCGGTCCGGTCAGGCTGTCTCTGCAGCAGCCCGGCGGGATCCTGGAGATCGAAGCGGCTCCCGAAAGTCCTCTGCTGCTGAAGGGAACTGTGCGCTGTGTGTACGAACGGACGGCGGCCATTACGCCGGAGCACAACAAAAGAAGATCCTGAATTTGAAGGCCGGTGCCGCTTTTGCGGGACCGGCCTTTTTAATTGCAATTCTTCTATATTATTTCTTGAAAATACCTCAACGGAACAGGCCCAGAATATCCACCAGAAACGCCATGACCGAAATCAGCAGGCCGAAAACGGTCAGCAGGTTTACTTTCCGGTTGGTATCCTGCTGGTACAGGAGATCCAGATCGGATTCCAGCATTTCCAGAAGATATTTGATGCTCTCGATGAGCGGGGAAATTCTGAAATTGTGGATCAGCATCTGTTCCAGTTCGCCCATTTCGCTGATACCCAGATTTTCCACCTTATTAATAGTGGTAATGAGTTCGGCGCGGAACTCCTTGGTCAGCCGCAGGTCATTCCGAAGGGACGGCTGCCGGCTGAGGCGGCGGTTGGCCTGCCGGGACATGATGTTGGCGGCAATGGTCTTAATGACCATGATAGTCTCCTGTCCGAAAAAGATACCGTGATTGACGCCGGCCGCTTCGGATTTCAGGAAGAAATATTCATTCGGGGCGCCATACGCTCTGGTTCCGAAGCCGGTCTGCCGCTCGAGATAAGCGTCTCCTCTGGCACTGTCGATCATATTGAACAGGATGGCGTTGTTGCCAAAGGCAAAAAACCGGACGAATTCCCGGGAACCCCAGGTGTTGGAAAGTCGTTCCATGGCCAGATCCTCCGGCACAAATGCCCATCCCTCGTCGCCGCAGAGCATGCCGTATATGCGGCGGCTTTCTGTTTTTATAAACCCTTCATAATCCACGGTTTCCGGAAGCTCCGCGGATGCGGCGTCTTCCGGCTCCGCTGCCGTGCTTCCGGCTTCCCCGGCCCGGTAAATCTGCCGCAGTTCCAGCAGATACATCTGTTCCCGGTTGACGACCTTTGCGCCGAGATGATCGGCGATCCTTTGATAATGATAATTCAGGGAGCCTTTGCGTCCGTTCGCCCGGTTCAGAAACGGTGCGTTTCCGTTGAAAATCTGCCGCAGGTAGATCAGCTGGTCGGTGCTCAGCTGCTCCGCGCGGAAAAAGAAATATATCTGCACGGTGTTGAATTCCGGAAAAACGGAAACTACCACGCCGGTGCCCTGCAGCGGGAATTCCGTAAAGTGCAGATCGTAATCCTTCAGCAGGAGGCGGTGGCATTCGAAAGGCAGCCCGTCGCCGTGCAGGAATCCCTGTACAATCCGGATATCGCGCAGCAGCGGTTCGTTGGCTGCTGCCGGATCCGTATCCATGACCGCATTCGGAAAAAAGGTCTGCAGACTTTCGATGATGCGGTTGCTGCGCAGATTGTAATCCAGGTTTCTGTCCAGATCGACATAGACGCTGAAAAGATAGCTGATGTATCCGTCGAACAGGTACCCGTCGATTCCTTCTTTTTGAGCATTCATACTATTCGGACCTCCGGAAAATATAGATGCAGTCCCGGGCGTTGGCGGTGTATTGCTTCGCTGCCGGAAGAGAGCCTTCCGGACCCTGGCCGGAGAGACCGTAAATTTCTTCGTTGGCTGCCTGGTCATAGGCGGCGGATTCCGCTCCGTCGTAGTGAAAACGGCGCCGCAGGAGCAATTCGAAGCGGTGGCTCCGGAACAGTTCCAGGATAGAGTTTTCCGCAAACAGGCGCACCGGAAGGATGCCTTCCCGGTTAAAGAGCGTCAGGAATTCCTCCGGGCTGACACGGCGGGACTGCCGCTGTCCGTCCTGCATGGTTTCCTCTGTCAGAATATCGCCGGCTTCGTCCGTGTGGGTAGTGGTCAGAACCAGCAGGCCGCCCGGGCGGGTGTGCGCAGCCATGTCCGCCGCCATCTTTTCGCACATCGCCGGAGGAATATGCTGCAGCACATGGCTGGACAGAATGATGTCAAAGGTCTGCCCGTCCATCAGAATGGAGCTGTCGGTGTTCAGCACCATGATGGAATGGCCGGCCAGGGCGGCTGCGCTCTGGTACGCGCCGGCACAGCGGCCGGAATCCGGTTCCAGGGCGATGATGGAATCCACCGCCGGCGCGAATACCTGAAACAGCCGCCCCTCGCCGCAGCCGAGATCGAGCATGCTGCGGGGAGCCGGAAGTTCCCGGATTTCTTTCAGGGCAAGATCCAGGACGTATTCCTCGCTTTTCTTCCAGTAATCACCTTTTGAAACAGAACGGATCAGATCCTCCGTGATCCTGTCATTTTTATCAGGGTATGTGTAAGCCATAATATTATTCCTTTTTATTCATACTGATACAGCGAATGATCGTTTTGTTCATATGCCATCAATTATATCATTTTATCTTGCTAACTATTAGCGTAGTTGGTAAAATATTTAGAACGCAAAGTTATGGTCCGGCATGAAAATTCTGTTGTGAACGGCCGGATCCCCGTTATACACTGCGTTATTAAAATAAAAGGAGATCATTCATGATACAGTATAAAAGCACCCGGGGAGGGGACCATCTTCGTACCGCGGCGTCGGCCGTGATCAAGGGAATCGCGGAGGACAGAGGACTGTTCGTGCCGGACAGCATTCCGGCGCTGCCGTTCCGGCCGGGAGAGATGGTCGGCAGACCATATAAAGAAGTGGCAAAAGCAGTTATCGGCGCGTTTTTTACGGATTACACAGAGGAAGAAATCCAGGCCTGTGTGGACGGCGCCTATGATGAAAAGTTTGAGGCGGAGGATATCGTTCCGGTAGTCGGTGCGGGAGATGCGTTTTTCCTGGAACTGTACCACGGAAAAACAGCGGCGTTCAAGGATATGGCGCTGTCGATTCTGCCTTATCTGCTTACCACGGCAATGAAAAAAGAAAAAGAAGAAAAGAAAATTGCCATTCTGACGGCTACCTCCGGCGATACCGGCAAGGCTGCCCTGGAGGGCTTTGCGGATGTTCCGGGCACGGAGATTATCGTGTTCTATCCGTCCGACGGCGTCAGTGAAGTGCAGAAGCGGCAGATGACAACCCAGGAAGGCGCTAATACGCATGTCTTCGGCATCCGTGGCAATTTTGATGATGCGCAGACCGGCGTCAAGCAGATTTTTGATGATGAAGCATTCAACGCTGCGCTGGAACAGAGGGGATTCCGTCTGTCTTCCGCCAATTCCATTAATATCGGCCGTCTGGTTCCGCAGGTTGCGTACTATGTTTACGGTTATATTAAACTGATCGAACAGGGCGTGATCCGGGAAGGCGATCCGGTAAATATCGTGGTGCCGACCGGCAATTTCGGAAATATTCTTGCATCCTATTACGCGGGGCGCATGGGCATTCCTGTAAATCGTTTTATCTGTGCGTCCAATACGAACAAAGTGCTGACGGATTTCATTAACACCGGTGAATACAACACCGGCCGTCCGTTCCATGTAACGTATTCCCCGTCTATGGATATCCTTATTTCCAGCAATCTGGAACGTCTGCTGTATCATCTCAGCGGCAGCCCGGAGGAAGTGCGGAAAATGATGGAAAAACTGGCTCAGGAAGGGCACTATTCGGTCAGCGGCGCTGTCCGCGAGGGCATGAAGCCGTTCTGGGGCGGTTTTGCTGACGATGAGGAAACGCTGGAGTCTGTTCGCGGCATGTACCGGGAACACGGTTATCTCATGGATACCCATACTGCAGTGGCATACAAAGTGTATGAGGATTACCGGGCGGAGACCGGCGATCTTACGCCGACGCTGCTTGCATCTACGGCCAGTGCATATAAATTTGCATCCAGTGTGAACAGGGCGCTGGAAATGCCGGAGGAAGCCGATGGCTTTGCCTGCGTCAGAGCGCTGGAGACAGAAACCGGCGTGAAAGTACCTTCCGGTCTGAAGGATCTGGACCAGAAGGCGGTTCGTCACCCTGCTGTTATTGAGAAGACTGCCCTCCGGCAGGCAATCGAGGATTCACTCAAGTAATGCTTAAGAAAAAATATACGATGATCATTCTGATCCTTCTGCTGGTGCTGGTGCTGTTCGGCCTTCTGATGACGCAGCTGCTGGCCGGCAATTATGCCGTGATGGGACGAAAGCTGTCCTCCTGGAACGGGGAGTATACCATCGGGGTACCACGGAACTGGGACTCCTGTGACGCGCCGAATTCCACAACGCTGATCTCGGCGAAGACCTCACGGGATGACATGTATCTTCTGGTGTCTCTGGACTCGTATGATTACGGCCCGGATATGACGCTGGACAGTTACATCAGCAATTATCTGGTATACGTTGCAGGGAACAGTGACCAGGCGGACGAGACCAAGCTGATCACACTGCCGGAGGTTATTTCGGTGGATGGTATCAGCGGCTATTATTACGAATATACAGCCATTTCCGACGGGATTCCTCTGCATATGTTCTGCTACGCGGCGCAAACGGATGCCGGGTATCTTTCGGTACAGGTGGCGTCCAATGAAGCGGAGGCGGAAGAGAACAGGAATATCGCGGAAAACATTATTGCTTCCCTGCGGGTACACAGAGAAAATGTACAGCCGCAGGCTGCAGCGGACGCCGGCGGGGATGCCGGAGAACCGGCAGAGGCAGACAGCGAAGCAGCAGAAGCAGCGGATGCAGCTGCTGAAGAGGCTGCTGCAGAAGAAGCCCCGGCTGAGGGCTGAGCCCAGGAACGGAGTGTGCCTCATGGGATCGAACATGAAGCGGAGACAAAAGAAAACCCGGACGCAGGAAATGATCACGGCTTATGATGAGTCGATGCACCCCATCGGCGATTTCCCGCGCTCCTATGTACATCGCAATTCCATGTGGCACCAGGTCTGCCACTGCTGGATCATCGGTGTCCGGCAGGGCAGCGTGCGTCTGTTTTTACAGCGCCGTTCTTATGAGAAAAAAAGCCATCCGGGGAAATATGATATTACGTCCGGAGGACATATTACCGCGGGGGAGGAACCCCGGGTCGCCATGGTCCGGGAAATCCGGGAGGAAACCGGTATCATTATCCGTCCGGAGGAACTCATTGAAATCGGCCGATACCGGGAGGACGCCGGCCATGATAAGGAAATTGCCAATCTCTTTCTGAGTATTCAGGGGGATCCGCCGTTCCGGCCGGGTCATGAAGTGAGCTATATGGTGTCCGCAGACATGGAGGAGTACCGGGAAATGTGCGAGGGAACACGGGATATGATTGAAGTGATTCCGGCCATCCGCACCGGTCCCATGCTGCATGAAAAGTTTTTCGCTTCCCGGGACCAGTTCAGCGAACATGACAGTTTCCTGAATCTGGTGTACCCGTTTATTAAGGAATACGTCCGCCCGTACATTGAACAGTACAGATAATCTGACGCCGCAAGGGAGCGGCGCTGCGCTCCGGCTGCCGGTGTTCTTTTTGCGAAACGCCGGCAGTTTTGTTTTTACGGCAGACGGAAGCCTTGATTAATGTTAAAATATACGTGTTCTGTTTTTACGTTCTATAGACAGCTGCGATGTAAATTCAATGAAAATAGAGTACTTCTTGCAAGCAGGAGGTTTTTATGGAAATGAAAAAAGTGATCGAGCGTGTGAATGCCTGCATCGAAAGTCTGGGATGGAATGCGCGTCCTTTCCCTGAGCAGAACATGATCATGCTGGGAATCGAGATCCGGAGCGAACTGGGTAATATGGGAATTCTGCTGGAATTTTCAGAAGAGGATTATCTGGTTTATGGCATGTCGCCGGTAACCGCCGGAGAGAATGTCTGTGAAATGCTGCGGTATCTTACCATGGTCAACTACGGAATGAAAAACGGCAATTTTGAAATGGATCTGAAGAGCGGAGAGATCCGCTACAAGACATATGTCCGCTTCGGCGGAGAAACGGATCTGAGCGAAGAAACCATTGTACGCAGTCTGCTGCTGCCGCCGATGATGTATGAACGGTACGGAAACGGCATTGCGGCTATTTCCGAAGGCTGGTCCGACGCGGAGACCGAGCTGCAGAAAGCGGAAAGTTTTTTATAGAAAAACCCCGGAGAAGCACGGAGTTGGAAAGGAGAAAAGGATGCGTATAATAGAAGAACACCTGAAAGGACCATTTTATAATTCGCGAATTTTTTCCGAGTATTTCGGAGGCTATCGAATCGTTGTCGCGGATATTGAATCGACCGGTCTTTCACCGAAAAACAGTTTCGTATTTCTGGGAGGCCTTATCGCAGAAGAAGGCGGCGACCGCATAGTCAGGCAGTTCTTTGCCGAATCCCAGGAGGAGGAGGCAGCGCTGCTGAAACAGTATAGCAGTGCCCTGGCGGAATACGATGTCATCGTTACGTACAACGGGGATTCCTTCGATATTCCGTTTCTGTCCAAACGCATGAAAAAGTACGGACTGGATTCCGGTCCTCTGGAAAAAATGTATTCTCTGGATATGTACAGGGTGATCCGGAACCATTCGCACCTGAAAAAGCTGCTGCCGGATCTGAAACAGAAGACGGTGGAAGCCTATCTGGGCGATTCCGTGGAGCGGAAAGACCGCATCTCCGGGAAGGATACCGCAGAGTATTACCTGCGCATGCAGAGCAGCGGGATGCCGCTGCAGAAAGAACAGATGGCGGATGACATCATCCTTCATAACCGGGACGATGTGGTGCTCCTGTCGGACATGATGCGGATAATCCGGAATCTGGACCTTCATAAGATTCTGTTTTCCGAAGGCGTGCCGCTGACGGCCGGGGACCGCAGAATGATTATTACAGGTACTTCTGTCGGGAAAAATGAAATAAAAGCAAAAGGTCTTTTTTCAGGGCCGGTTGCCGATTATTCCCATTACGGAGAATGTGTGAATCTGCAGGTCTCAAGAAGAAAGCGAACTGCAGAGATTCAGGTGCAGCTGGAACAGGTGGATGGCTATCTGGTAGCCGATGTGCGCCGGATGGGCATAGACGACGGGGCAATCCGGGAGCTGGGCGGATACGAAAGCGGATATCTGATTGTGAAAGACAAAAGCGGCCGTGTGATGTATCATGAAATCAACCAGCTGCTGGCGTGCATAGCAGCGGCTGTGCTGCAGTGAAGAGGCTGACCGGGTTATTAATGAGCATGAGCATGATGAGAGCAATGCGATTGGTATAAAGAAAAACAGAAAGGAATTGTGGAATGGAGATCAGAGAAAGAGCGCTTCGGATGAAGCAGGTCTGCCCGCATATGGCGGCATCGGGAGAAGAACTGAGAAATGCGGCGCTGCGGGCAGTTTCGGACGCGATTACGGAACATAAAGCAGAAATACTGGAGGCGAACGAAGCCGATCTGGCGGCGGCAAAAGAAAAGGGCATACCCGCTCCGGTTCTGAAGAGACTGAAGTTCGATGACGCGAAGATACAGGATGTGCAGAGCGGAATCGAAGAACTGATCGGTCTCCCGGATCCGCTGGACCGGATTCATTTCCGCAGGGAAATGGACGAGGGCCTGATTCTGGAAAGACGGACCGTGCCGATCGGTGTCATCGGTGTCATCTTTGAAGCAAGGCCGGACGCCATGGTGCAGGTTTCCACGCTCTGCCTGAAGAGCGGCAATTGTGCCGTGCTGAAGGGCGGCAGCGAAGCGAAAAACACCAACCGGAAATTGTTCTCCGTTATTTATGATGCAGCAGTGGCCGCCGGCCTGCCGGAAGGCTGCATGATGCTGGCAGAAACACATGATGACATCGATGAACTGCTGAAGTGCGACGATGCCATCGATCTGCTGATCCCGCGCGGTTCCAATGAATTTGTGAAACATATCATGGACAATACCAAAATTCCGGTTATGGGTCACGCCGACGGCATCTGCCATATTTATGTGGATGCCGCAGCCGATATCGATCTTGCTGTGCCGGTTATCCTGGATGCCAAAACCCAGTATCCGGCTGCCTGCAACGCAGCCGAGACCCTGCTCGTGCACAGGGATATTGCCGACCGTCTGCTGCCGGCTGTGCAGGAGACGTTCCGGGCCAATCAGGTAGAGCTGCGGGGCACGGAAGACGTGCAGGCCATTGTGGACTGTGTGCCGGCGGAGGAAGAGGATTTCCATACGGAATATCTGGACCACATCATCTCTGCCAAAATCGTGGACAGTCTGGAGGAAGCCATCGATCATATCAACAAGTACGGATCCCATCATACCGATGCCATTATTACAGATGATGACGAAGCGGCGGAACGCTTCATGCAGCTGGTGGATTCCGCGGGTGTGTACAGAAACTGCTCCACCCGGTTCGCGGACGGATTCCGTTACGGCTTCGGCGCGGAAGTCGGCATCAGCACCGGCAAGATTCATGCCCGCGGTCCGGTAGGACTGGAGGGTCTGGTGACTTACAAGTACAGAATTTACGGGAGCGGACAGATTGTCGGGGACTATGCATCCGGCAAAAAGAGCTTCCATTTTAAGGAATTAATGTAACAGGAGAGTGGAAAATGAGCAAACCGAATTATGAAAATCCTCTGATCACCAGATATACCAGTAAAGAAATGTCCGGAGTGTTTTCGCCGGATACCAAGTTTTCGACCTGGCGCCGGCTGTGGATCGCCCTGGCGGAGGCGGAACAGGAACTCGGTCTGGATATCACGGATGAACAGATCGCAGAGCTGAAAGCGCATGTCGATGATATTAACTATGATGTTGCGCAGGCCAGGGAGAAGGAAGTACGCCATGACGTCATGGCGCACGTTTACGCGTACGGCGTGCAGTGCCCGAAAGCCAAGGGTATCATTCATCTGGGCGCCACCAGCGCATATGTCGGGGATAACACAGATGTAATTCAGATGAAGCAGGCGCTGATCATCGTCAAGCATAAGCTGGCGGATCTGCTGTCGAGAATGGCTTCGTTCGCGGTAGAAAACAAAGACGTGCCGACTCTGGGATTCACCCATTTCCAGCCGGCACAGCTGACGACTGTCGGCAAACGGGCGACACTCTGGATGCAGGATTTCTATTTCGACTATCTGGATGTCTGCGATCTGATTGACAGCCTGATGCTGCTGGGCGTGAAGGGCACGACCGGAACCCAGGCCAGTTTCCTGGACCTGTTCGACGGCGATCATGACCGTGTAAAAGCACTGGACCAGAAAGTCGTGGAGAAAATGGGCTTCCGCCGTTCCATTCCGGTATCCGGCCAGACCTATTCCAGAAAGATCGACTACAAGGTGCTGTCCGTACTGGCAGGCATCGCGGAAAGCGCGCACAAGATGACCAACGACATCCGTCTGCTGCAGCATCTGAAGGAAGTAGAGGAACCATTTGAAAAGAAACAGATCGGTTCTTCGGCAATGGCCTACAAGCGCAACCCGATGCGCAGTGAGAGAATCGCGTCGCTGAGCCGTTACGTTATCAGCAATACCATGTCGGCTGCCATGACGGCATCCACCCAGTGGTTCGAACGGACCCTGGACGATTCCGCCAATCGCCGCCTGATCCTGCCGGAGAGCTTCATGGCCATCGATGCCATCCTGGACATTGCGACCAATGTATGCTCCGGCCTGGTTGTATACAAGGAAGTAATCCGCAAACATGTCATGAGCGAAATCCCGTTCATGGCGACGGAGAATATTATTATGGAAGCCGTCAAGAAAGGCGGTGACCGTCAGGAACTGCACGAAGAGATCCGGCAGCATTCCATGGAAGCCGGCCGCCAGGTCAAGGAATTCGGAAAAGAGAACGATCTGCTGGCGCGGATCGCGGGCGACCCGATGTTCGGCCTGGGAGAAGAGGATGTGGCAGGACTGACGGAGCCTTCCGATTATATCGGCCGCTCTGCGCAGCAGGTGACGGAATTCGTGGACGAATTCATTAAACCGATTCTGGAAGAAAACAGGGAATTTCTTGGTAACGACGCGGAACTCATCGTGTAATACGTGAGGGTCGCAGGCGGTGCAGCCGGGGACGGTTTTTCCGGCTGTGCCGGTCTGAAAGGACAGGGCAAGTGAAGACAGCAAGTGAAGCGCTCCGGTCCGCCCGGAAGATTGTGGTGAAGCTGGGAAGCAATACCATTTCCGATGCGAACGGGCTGGTGAACAAGGAAGCGATGCGTCCGATCGTGGCGCAGATTATTGAACTGATCCGCAGCGGAAAGCGGGTCGTGGTGGTATCCTCCGGCGCGGGCAGCTGCGGCGTAGGCGCCATTCGCAAGTGGAGCCGCCGGCATAATATTAATTACAAGCAGGCCCTCTGCGCCATCGGGCAGGTGGAGCTGATGAACGCGTACAAGGAACTGTTCGCGGAACATGATCTGGTGGTGGCACAGCTGCTGCTGACCCGGGGCGATTTTGAAGATCCGCACCGGGAGCTGAATGTGCGGAATACGCTGTTCACCCTGGTGGATGAAGGCGTGGTGCCGATTGTTAATGAAAATGACTGCGTCAGCGTAGATGAAATCAAGATCGGGGATAATGATACGCTCAGCGCGCTGACCGCCAATCTGTGGGCGGCTGATCTGCTGGTGCTCATGAGCGACATCGACGGTCTGTATGATAAGGATCCTCACCAGTATGAGGACGCTGTGCTGATCGAATCCGTGAGCAATGTGAAGGAGCTTCGCAAGTCCATTGATACGGAAGGCAAAAGCGAATTCGGTACGGGCGGCATGGTGACGAAGCTGCACGCGGCGGAAATGGTCAACCAGTACGATACAGCTATGATTATCACGAACAGCCGGAAGGAAGATATTCTGGGGCGGCTGATGCGGGGAGAAGAAACGGCGACGGTATTTTACGCCGGCGAAGAGCTCCACACCAGCGGGCATTAGGAAATACGGAGGTGATTTGAATGAAAGTAGGAATCATCGGTGTCGGCAATATGGGCGGCGCAATTCTCAGAGGCTATATCAATGCCGGGGGCAATCCGAAGGATATCTGTGTCTGCGGGCATCATCCGGAATATATTAATGCCATGGCGGAGGAGCTGGGCATCACGGTCAGCGCGTCCGCGGAGGCGCTGACGGCGGCCAGTGATGTGGTCGTGATCGCGGTAAAGCCGAAGAATGTGGCGGAAGTGCTGTACGATATTGAACCGGCGTTTACGGCAGACAAGGTGCTGGTTTCCATTGCGGCGGGCTGGACCATCGAAGCCCTGCAGCAGTCCTGCAGTACGGCGGCGAAGATAGTCCGCGTCATGCCGAATACCCCGGCCATGGTGGGCAGCGGTATGACGGCCTTCTCCAGAAGCGAAGCCGTGACGGATGAGGATTATCTGTCCGTGGAAGCCATTTTTGACGGAATCAGCCGGGTGACAGAGGTGCCGGAATCCATGATGGATGCCGTGACCGGCCTGTCCGGAAGCGGTCCGGCTTATGTATACATGATGATTGAAGCGATGGCGGACGGCGCAGTACACTGCGGCCTCCCGCGCAAGCAGGCCTGTGAATTCGCGGCTCAGACCGTTCTGGGCGCGGCGCGGATGGTGCTGGAAACGGGCGAGCATCCGGGCAGCCTGAAGGATGCGGTGTGTTCGCCGGGCGGGACGACCATTGAAGGCGTCCGGATCCTGGAGCGCAGCGGCCTGCGTACCGGCGTCATGGAGGCAGTCATCGCTGCGTGCGAGAAATCGAAGAACCTTTAAGAAACAGCCTTTGATACAGGAGTCTGCAATGGCGGGATTTGTTGAGCTGAAGGATGTCAGCAAGATTTATCAGATGGGTGAGGTGGAGATCCGCGCGGTGGACAACATCAGTTTTTCCATAGAAAAAGGGGAATTCGTGGTGATTGTCGGACCCAGCGGAGCCGGCAAAACGACAATTCTGAATATTCTGGGCGGCATGGATTCCGTTTCCGGGGGCAGTGTCCTGGTGGACGGAGAAGACATCGCGCAGTTCAGGAATAAGGAACTGACACGGTATCGCCGGGACGATATCGGTTTTGTGTTTCAGTTCTACAATCTGGTGCAGAATCTGACAGCAAAGGAAAATGTGGAGCTGGCGGTGGAGATTTGCCGGGACCCGGTGGACCCCCTGTCCGTACTGAAGGAAGTGGGCCTGGCCGACCGGGCAGACAATTTTCCTGCCCAGCTTTCCGGCGGAGAACAGCAGCGGGTGTCCATTGCCCGGGCGCTGGCAAAGAATCCGAAACTGCTGCTCTGCGATGAACCCACCGGCGCACTGGATTATCAGACCGGCAAGCAGATTCTGAAACTTCTGCAGGATACCTGCCGGAACAAAGGCATGACGGTCATTCTCATTACCCATAACTCGGCCATTACACCGATGGCGGACCATATCATCGAAATCCGCAGCGGCGGTGTGAGCCGTAATTATTATAATGAATCACCGGTTCCGGTGGAGACCATCGAATGGTAAACAGCGTTCGGGAGGATGGATTCCTGGCGGACGCGGGAACCCTTTCGCATCATTGGGATACTGTTTATGAAAAGAACGCAGTACAGAGATTTATATCGTGAAATAAGAAGAACATTGGGGCGGTTCCTGTCGATTTTCTTTATTGTCGCGCTGGGGACTGCCTTTTATGCGGGTATCCGGTCTTCGGAGCCGGATATGAAGCTGTCTGCCGACCGGTATTATGATGTATCCCGGCTGATGGACATCCGTGTGATCAGCACGCTGGGGCTGACGGATGAGGACGTGGAAGCGCTCCGGGCCGTTTCCGGCGTGGAGACCGCCGAGCCGTCATATTCCGCCGAGGCTTTTGCAGTCTGCGGGGAAGAACGGGCGGTCATGCAGATTTTTTCTGCCACCGAAGATGTGAATCTCATGACGGTAAAAAAGGGGCGCATGCCGGAATCAGCGGAGGAATGCTTCCTGGACGAGCAGTTCATGGAAAATTATGGCCTGAAGATCGGCGATACGCTGCAGCTGGCGGATCCGGACGGAAATGATCCGGAAGCGCTGCATAAAGCGGAATATACCATTTGCGGATGCGGTACCTGGTCCTGGTACCTGACTTTCCGCCGGGGCACGGCTTCCATCGGATCCGGCTCGGCGGATGCGTTCGTGGTGTTGGATCCGGAGGCGTTTACTGCGGATTATTATTCCACGGTCTATGTCCGGGCTGCCGGCGCGGAGGAACTGAATTCTTTCAGCGATGCCTACGGAGATACGATTGATGATGTGAAGGACAATATCAAAGAGATTGCCGGGGAGCGCAGTGAGATCCGTTATGAGAAACTGAAGGCGGACGCCGAGGAACAGCTGGCGGATGCGAAAGAGCAGGTGGCGGACGCGGAGCAGGAACTGGAAGACGCGCACGATAAGCTGACGGACGGGGAAAAGAAATACCGGGATTCCATGTCCTCGTACCAGTCCGGAAAATCACAGTATCAGTCCGGGCTGAAGGAATACCGGAGCTCAAAAGCGAAGCTGAATCAGAGCCGCTCGAAGCTGGATCAGGCGAAAGCGGAGCTGGAGGCAGGGGAAAAGGAGCTCGCCGCGGCGGAAGAGCAGATCGCGGCGTCGGAAAAGCAGCTGCAGGAGGAAGAGGCTGCGCTGGCTGCCGGTGAGGCGCAGGTGAAGGCCGGACTGCAGCAGATAGCGGCGGCGCTGGCGGAGGTGAACGCGGCGATTGCCGCGGCCGGCGGCGGGGATCCGGAAGACGGATCCTCTGCGGATCTGGCGGCGCTGCTCCGGCAGAAGCAGGAACTGGAGGCACAGCAGCAGGCGCTGGAGACGCAGCAGGCGGAGCTGGCCGCCGGCCGGCAGAAACTGGAATCCGCCAGACAGGAGCTGGAAGCCGGAAAGGCGGTCCTGAAGGATAAAAAAGCGGAACTGGAAAAGGGCCGCGCAGAATACGAATCCGGTAAAAAACAGCTGGATCAGGGCTCTACGGAGCTGGCTGCCGGCAAACGGAAGCTGGACAGCAGCGGTGCGCAGCTCAGCAGTGCCGGGCGGCAGCTGGCGGATGCCAGAAAAGAGCTGGATAAAGGTTGGAGTGAATACAACGACGCAAAAAAAGATGCGGAACGGCAGATTAACGAGGCGAAGCAGGAGATCGCGGACGGGGAAAAAGAGCTGGAAGACCTGAAAGAAGGGGAATGGTACGTCCTCGGCAGGGATTCCGTCCAGAGCTATGTGGAGTACGGGATGGATTCCGACCGGATCGGCAACATCGGCAGGGTGTTCCCGGCGATTTTCTTCCTGGTGGCGGCCCTGATCGCCCTGACCAGTATGACCCGGATGATCGAAGAAGAGCGCATGATGATCGGCACGATGAAGTCGCTGGGCTACGGCGGCCGTTCCATTGCGGCAAAATACATATGGTATGCGCTGGCAGCGACCCTGAGCGGGAGCCTGTTCGGCGTTCTGACGGGATCGAAGCTTCTTCCGTATGTTATTCTCACGGCATACGGCATGCTGTATCAGAATGTTCCGTATATGGTGCTTTCCTATCATCCGCTGCTGTGTGTGATCTCCGCGGTGCTGGCGGTGGGAAGTACGCTGATTGCAGTCATCGCAGCCAGTTACAAAGAACTGCTCTCCACGCCGGCGGCCCTCATGCGTCCTCCGGCGCCAAAAAACGGCAGCCGGATTATGCTGGAGCGGATTCCTTTTATCTGGGAACGCCTGAATTTCAGCATGAAATCGACCTTCCGCAATCTGTTCCGTTATAAAAAACGGTTTTTCATGACCATTTTCGGGATCGGCGGCTGCATGGCGGTTTTGATGGTCAGCTACGGCCTGCACGATTCCATTCAGACCATTGTGGATAACCAGTATCAGACCATCTGGACCTATTCGGCGGACTGCAGCATTGAAGTTCCTGAAAATGAAAGCGATCAGAAAAAGATGCTTTCGGAGATCATGGAAGACCGGAAGGAGATATCCGAAGGGCTCTTCTGCCGGGTGGAGGTTACTGACGCGAAAGAGGATAACTCGGATGTAACTAAGGAAATCCGGGTCTGTGTGGTGCCGGAGACAGATACCTGGACCGATTTTCTGAATCTGCACGAACGCGTTACCGGAAAGGCCTGCGCATTGCAGGATGACGGCATTATTCTCACGGAAAAGATGGCCGGTATGCTCAATGCCGGGATCGGGGACAGGATCCTGATCGAGGTGGAGGAAAATGATTTCCGGCCGGTGCGCATTGCAGCGATCTCGGAAAATTATATCTATCATTATGCCTATATGACGCCGGCAGGCTATGAAGCGCTGTACGGGAAACCGGCAGAGTATAACCATCTGTTTCTCCGGTTCCGGGAAAATACTTCCGCCGGGGCGCAGACGGACATTTCCAAAACGCTCATGGACCGGGACGATGTGCAGGGGATCACCCTGATTTCTGAACTGCAGTCTTCTGTTAATGACATGATGAATGCGCTGAATCTGGTCGTGTGGGTACTGGTCATTTCCGCAGCCCTGCTGGTCTTTGTGGTCATCTTCAATCTGAATAATATTAATATTTCCGAACGCCGGCGGGAGCTGGCTTCGCTGAAAGTGCTTGGATTTTTTGATTCGGAAGTCGCCGGGTACGTCTACCGGGAAAATGCGATTCTGACGGTGATGGGGATCCTGCTCGGGCTGGTCATGGGCTCCGGCCTGCATCAGTACGTGATCCGCACACTGGAGGTGGATATCATGATGTTCGGACGGGATCTGACCCTGAAGAGTTATCTGTCCGCTTCGCTTCTGACTGCCGTCTTTGCCGTCCTGGTCAATCTGGCCATGCTGCGGACGCTTAAGAAAATCGATATGGTGGAATCCATGAAAAGTGTGGAGTAGAATGAAACTATGGTATTCAGCAGTATTTCCTTTTTAGTATATTTTCTGCCAGTGGTACTGGCGCTGTATTATCTGATTCCGGTACGTTTCCGTCCGGCCAGAAATACGGTGCTGCTCGTTGCGAGCCTGGTGTTTTACGCCTGCGGCGGCGTGCGGTATCTGGCGCTGATGGCGGCGATTATTGCAACAGACTATATATGCGGCCTGCAGTGCCAGGAACAGTACAGTGCCGAACGGCGTCGGGGCGGAGTCATTGCTTCGGTGGTGATCAGTCTGGCGCTGCTTGGATGGTTTAAGTACGCAGGTTTCTTTACGGCGAATCTTGCTGCCCTGGGTATTCCGGTTCGCGTGCTTTCGATTGCGCTGCCTGTCGGGTTGTCTTTTTACACTTTCCAGGGACTCAGCTATGTGATCGATGCATACCGGGGCAAGGTGCCGGTGCAGAAAAATCCTGCTTCTCTGGCGTTATATATTTCACTGTTTCCGCAGCTGGTCGCCGGCCCGATCGTCCGGTATTCTGATATTGTGAATGAAATAGATCACCGGAAAGAAACCGTAGAGGACTGGTCCGCCGGTTTCACACGGTTCTGCTTCGGGCTGGGGAAAAAGATGCTGCTGGCAAACACCATGGGGAATATAGCGGATGCGGCTTTTGCAGTGCCTGCGGAATCGCTGCCGGCGAGTATGGCGTGGGTCGGCATTCTGGCGTATATAATGCAGATCTACCTGGACTTTTCCGCATATTCCGATATGGCGATCGGACTCGGCAGGATGTTCGGTTTCCATTTCCTTGAAAATTTCAATTATCCGTATATCTCGCGGAGCGTGACGGAATTCTGGCGCCGCTGGCACATTTCCCTGTCCAGCTGGTTCCGTGATTACGTGTATTTTCCGCTGGGAGGAAGCTATTGCTCCAGACTGAAAATTATCCGGAACCTGACGGTGGTCTGGCTGCTGACCGGGTTCTGGCACGGCGCCAACTGGACGTTTATTTTCTGGGGTGTCTGGTATCTGGCGTTCCTGCTCGGGGAAAAATATCTCTGGGGCAGGCGCCTGGAAGTATTACCCGGTGCTTTGCAATGGCTCTATACCATATTGATTGTCATAGGCGGCTGGGTCTTTTTCCGTTCACCGGATCTGCATTATGCATGCCGGTATCTGCTGTCCATGATCGGCATGGGCGGCGGCCTGCAGCCGGCGCATTCCGCCGTGTATTATCTGCTGGAATACTGGCCGGAACTGATCTGCTCGCTGTTCGCCTGCCTGCCGTTAAAAAATCGGATCCAGGAGCACCTGGAGAAGAAGGATACTGCTTTCAGCCGGGCAGTGCTGGCATGGGGACCGAAAATACTGGCTCTGCTCCTGCTGGTCCTGTCGTACTGCAAGCTGGTCACCGGCAGCTTCAATCCGTTCATTTATTATCAGTTTTAAAACAGTATGGCGCGGTGTCCTGCCGGACATATTCAGTCCATAAATAGTAAAGGGGCTGTGAAGACTGAGGATTTCAACCTCATTTCTTCACAGCCCCTTGCTGTCAAAAAGCACAAAAAATACCTGCAGGCCAGCCGGCGCGCTGTCTATCGATTCACCAGCAGTTTCTTGATCCCGGCATCCAGTCCGGCAACGGTCAGCTCGTACATAGGAAAAAGCTGGCGGATGACGGACAGCGTCTGGTTGCCGTACACATAGTCCCAGGTTTTTTCCCGGAGCGGATTCAGCCAGATAATATGGCGGTACTGATCCTGGAAACGCTTCATCCAGGTCAGTCCGGATTCCGGATTGTAATGCGAGCGGTAGGTCGCGCCGCCCTTGTTCAGCAGCTCGGAAGGCGCCATCGTGCCGTCGCCCACGATGATCACTTTATATTCACCGCTCAGGTTGCGGAGTACCCAGTTCGTCTCAATGGTCGCCCGTTTGTTGCAGCTCGGATCCGTGAACAGCTCCTGATAGAAACAGTTGTGAAAATAGAACACCTTCAGATCCTTGAAATGGTTGGACTGATGGGCTGCCTGAAACAGCTGGCTGCACAGCCGGCTGAACATGGACATGGAGCCGGCGGAGTCAAACATCAGAAGCACTTTGACTGTATTTTTCCGCGGCCGGTCAAAAACCAGCTTCAGATTGCCGGCATTCTCACAGGTTTCTTTAATGGTTTCATCGATATTGAGTTCGGTCTTCGGGCCGTCATTTTTACTGGAAAACTGGCGAAGCTTCCGGAAAGCCATTTGAAAATTCCGGATGTCCAGCTTGTTGTCTTCCCGGAAATCCCGGAAATTCCGTTCCCCGGCTATCTGCACCGCGGAGCGGTGCCGGCTTTCGCCGCCGATGCGGATCCCGGCCGGGTTGTAGCCGCCGTGCCCGAACGGGGAAGTCCCGCCGGTACCGATCCAGTACCCTCCGCCGTGATGCTCTTCCTTCTGTTCCTTCAGCCGTTCTTCCAGCATCTTCTGCAGCTCGTCAAAATCATACTGCGGGAGATTCATCATGGCCCTTTCAAAGGCCCCGGCGGAATCCTTCAGTTCCTTGTCCAGCCAGTCCCAGACCTCCTGCGGAATGTCCTCCGGTGTTTCCACACCCTGGAAAAACTCCGCAAAAGCGAGGTCGAACTTATCGTAGTCCGCTTCGCTCTTGATCAGTACCGCGCGGCACAGATAATAGAATGCCGACAGGCTGGACTGCCCGAGCCCCTGATCCAGCGCATCCATGAGAGACATCCATTCGTTGAGGGACACCATCAGACCGCGCTCCCGAAGCAGGAAGAAAAATTTTATAAACATGCAAAACTCCAATCCGCCGGATCAGAACCGGAAGTTTCTCTTTCTGTTTCTGTTGAAAGCGTCGATATCCTGATTCTTTTTCAGCATGGTGCCGATGAACGGGAACAGCTCCCGTACCTGTTCAGGTTCAATGCCGCCCAGTACCATGGCCTGCAGCCAGTCCAGCAGTTCGGACGTGCTCGGTTTCTTCTGAATGTCCGGCATCGCACGGATCCAGTAAAACGCGGACATAGCCTGATCCAGGAGCTTCTGCTCAATATCCGGATAATGCACATGCACGATCTCGTACATTTTTTCCGCATTCGGAAAATCAATGTAATGGAAAATGCAGCGGCGCAGGAAGGCGTCCGGCAGTTCTTTTTCCGCATTGGAGGTAATGATTACGATCGGCCGTTCCTTCGCAGCGATGGTTTCCTTGGTTTCCGGAATATAGAATTCCATCTTGTCCAGCTCCCAGAGAAGGTCATTCGGAAATTCCAGGTCGGCTTTGTCGATTTCGTCGATGAGAAGTACCACCTGCCGGTCGTTGGAGAAGGCTTCTCCCAATTTTCCCAGTTTAATGTATTTGCGAATGTCATCCACGCCGCCTTCGCCGAACTGGCTGTCGTACAGGCGCTGTACCGCGTCGTACACATACAGGCCGTCCTGGGCCTTGGTGGTGGATTTGATGTTCCAGATAATCAGCGGCATATCCAGGGATTCCGCGATCGCCTCCGCCAGCATGGTTTTGCCCGTGCCCGGCTCGCCCTTGATCAGCAGCGGTTTCTTCAGTGCCATGGCGACATTGACGGAATTCATCAGTTCCTGGGAAGCAACATATTTTGTACTCTGTTTAAAAGTATTTAACATACAATCTCCTTTTACTGCAAAAAACAGCAGGTTCACAGGCAAATAGCCGTATTTATTATTTTACCGTTTTATCATAAAAAACGCAAGAATACTGCAAACGCGATTTGGAAGTCACCGCAGCCCTTCTTGCAAAAGGCAAAAAAACCGGTTTTTTAAAAAAATTATTGACAGGCAGAAAGCCCGGTGTTATTATAACTCATGGTCACGCTTCGGGAACGCAGTGTGACGGACATTATAAGTGTGGCGGGATAGCTCAGATGGCTAGAGCGCCCGGTTCATACCCGGAAGGTCGTAGGTTCGATTCCTATTCCCGCTACCATTTATAATATTTGGGCGCTTAGCTCAGCTGGGAGAGCATCTGCCTTACAAGCAGAGGGTCACAGGTTCGAGCCCTGTAGCGCCCACCATTCAGGATTTTCCTGAAACAATATAATTTATGCGGTCCGGTAGTTCAGTTGGTTAGAATGCCAGCCTGTCACGCTGGAGGTCGACGGTTCGAGCCCGTTCCAGGTCGCCATTTTTTATAATTTCAAAGCTCTTGTGGTGGGTGTCGTCAAGTGGTTAAGACCCAGGGTTGTGGCTCCTGTATACGTGAGTTCGAATCTCACCATCCACCCCATTTTTTTAGCGCCGGAAATACTGAATAAGCACCACGTAGGGGTATCGCCAAGTGGTAAGGCAATGGATTCTGATTCCATCATGCGT
>JAFWDF010000024.1 GCA_017534025.1 Bacillota bacterium | reverse complement strand
GGCCACCAGCACCGGCGCGATGGCTTTCAGAGCCCCTACAAAAAGGGTACCGATCATTTCCAGCCACTTTGCGTCCGGAATGAGCAGCGCAAGAATCACGCCGATCACAATGCCGATGAAAATCCGAAGAATCAGACTGGTATCGGAATACTTTTGAAGAATACGTTTCATATTATAAATCTCCATAAACAGAAATAACGGTCTTTGATATCATATAAGAGAGCTTGATCATTGTCAATTAAACAAATTGCATGCCTCGGTCATTTCCCCCAGTACCATTCCGGCTCTCTGCGTCCGGTACAATGATTTTCCAGCATACGTACATGAGACAGGAACGCCTCATCCTTAAAGTACCGGGCATGTTCCGGACAATGCCGGATGCAGGCCTGACACTTGATGCAGATCCCCGGCACATCCGAAAAGTCACTCCGTGACACGGATCCCATCGGACACACCTCTGCACAGGTTCCGCACCGGACACATTTTGCCGGATCGGTTTCCGGTTTGGCTTTCAGAAATACAGCCGGACGGCCGTCCTCTCCTCTGGGCACATAGTATGGACCTACCGGTTCTCCGCCGCGAATAACCGGCAGCGCTGCCGCTTCATCCGGTCCCTTCGCCAGAATACGGTTCAGCATCGTCACCGCTTCGGAAGCAAACACATCCATTTTCCGGCAGTCCACCTGATCCGGTCTTCCGGGGGCAAGCCGATGCGAGAAAACATGCCTGCACACCCAAGCGCCCGCAGCAAACACGCGAAATCCTTTCGAGCCCGTTTCCTGTACAAGCTCGGTCAGAGAGCTGTCAAAGCTGCGGTTCCCGAAGGTTACCAGGCTGACAGAAGGCGTATTGTTTCCTGAAAACATCTCCCGGACATGCGGCAGGATCAGATTGGGGATCCTCCCGGCATATGTCGGCATGCCGAACACGGCCAGTTCATCCGGTCCGAAACTGTACTTTGCCTTTCTGGATGCCGGCAGTGTGAAATCGATACTTTCCGTTTCCGCCTCCAGGGCAGATGCCATCTTCCCGGCAATATACTCCGTCACCGCCCCGGTACTGCCGGCAGGACTGAAATAGACCGCCCGGACTTTCCGGATTTTCATGAATTACTCCTCCGACAAACAGAATACACAGTCCCGTTGGACGATATACAGCTCATTTATTCTTCATTTTCTCGGCAATATACATTGCTACGCCCACGAACACCGCTAAACCGAGGCTGAGCAGCCAGTTCGGCTGAAATGCCGTCCCGTTCAGCTGTGCAGCCATCAACTGTCCGAAGAGCATCGCAAGGAAAAACACAACCGCGAATAAAAATGATTTCAGAATTGATGACATGACTAATCTCCTTTCCCCACGTGGTAACCGCGCTGTTCCGACGGTCCTCCTCAGTATTCCAGATAATCCTCACGGGCGACAATCTTACCGCCCCGGATGTAGTATCTTGGCACCCGCCTGTTCACCGCACAGACTACTTCGTACCCGATCGTTCCATAGCGTTCCGCCAGTTCATCAGCGGAGATGAATTCCTCTCCGTCACGGCCGATCAGAATCACTTCATCTCCTACCTCAGCATCCGGGAAAGCGGAGAGGTCAATCATGCACTGATCCATGCAGATATTGCCGACCACCGGCACTCTCTGCCCGCGGTAAAGCACTTCCGCTCTTCCGCTCTGCGCCCGTGTATAACCGTCTGCATAGCCGATGGCCAGCGTGCCGATTACATCGCCTTCGTGTGCCTGGTACTTTCCGCCGTACCCGACCTGACGGTCCTCCGGCAGTTTTTTGATATGAAGGATTCTGGTCTTCCAGGTCATGACAGGTTTAATGTCCAGATTCTCCGGAAGGACTTCCGAAGACGGATAAATGCCGTACAGAATAATGCCCGGTCTGACCATATCGTTGTAAGTCTGCGGCATTTCCATAATCGCGGCGCTGTTGGATACGTGCTTCAAACGGAACGTGATGCCCTTCGCGGCCAGCTGGTCCACAAACCAGCAGTATCTTTCATACTGGCGGTCCGCCCATTTCTTGTCCGCTTCATCCGCCCGCGCAAAATGCGTGAAGATGCCTTCCAGATCCAGGCCCGGCAGCTTCGCGATCTCCGCGACTTCCTCTACGCCGGCTTCATTCATCTGGAAACCCAGCCGGGTCATACCCGTATCCAGTTTAATGTGAACGACTGCGTCTTTTCCCAGACGAACTGCCGCATCCGAAAGCAGCTTCGCCTTCTCCAGGGAAGTAACCGTGTGCTGCAGTCCGGCGCCAATGGAGATTTCCTCACTGCCGTACGGCATGTTTCCCAGCACGAGGATGTCTTTATCCGGAACGATTTTCCGCAGTTCGAGTGCTTCATTCAGAACGGCAACAATGAACTGGTCCGCTCCGTTTTCCAGGAAGGTTTCAACACAGTCCTTAATGCCGTGTCCGTACGCGTTGGCTTTGACAACTGCCCCGATCCGCTGATCCGGACCGACCTTTTTCCGAATATTGGACATATTATATGCCAGCGCATCCAGATCGATCTCTGCCCACTTAGCCTCTATCGCGCGTAATTCTTCCAAACTTTTCTCTGCCATGACTGTCTCCATTCCGCCGGTCCGGCCGGCTGTTCATTGAAACTCAAACTGTTTATCCGGCTTTTGAAAAACCGGATCCTGCCGATGCACAGGAATTCCGCAAAGGAGACCCTCGCCCGCAGAGGGAAAGGGTCTCTCTTCCTTTACATTGTTATTCATGCTTCTGCCTGCCGCCCCGCAAACCGCCGGTTGGCCGCCTGCCCGGCCGGAGTAGAAACCGTTCTTATTTCTTTACATCAAAGATGCTGGCTGCGATAACCATCTGCTGCACTTCGTTGGTGCCTTCGTAGATTTCCGTGATCTTCGCGTCTCTGTACATGCGTTCGATCGGGCGTTCCTTCATATAGCCGTAACCGCCGTGATACTGGATGGACTTTCTGGTAATGTCCACCGCCGCCTCGGAAGCCGCAAACTTCGCTTCGGAAGCTTCCATCGCATACGGCAGGCCCTTGTCCTTGCGGTCCGCTGCATTGTAAACCAGCAGGCGGGCGGAATCCAGCTGAATCTTCAGCTTCGCAACTTCAAAACGAAGTGTATCCAGCTTGCCCAGCTTCACGCCGAACTGTTCTCTCTCCAGCATGTAATCGACCATCCGGTCAAATGCGCCCTGCGCGATGCCCAGCGCCTGCGCGCCCACGCCGATCCGGCCGCCGTACAGTGTCTGCATGGCAATCCAGAAGCCCTGTCCCGGCTGTCCGAGCAGGTTTTCCTTCGGCACTTTAACATTATCAAAATGCATTTCTGCAGTCTGGGAGGAACGGATACCCATCTTCTTTTCCAGTGTTCCGGTGGAAATGCCTTCCCACTCGGCATCCACGATAAACGCGGAGATACCGTTGTTGCCCTTGCTCTTGTCGGTCATGGCAAAGACCAGATAAGTGCCGGCCAGTCCGCCGTTGGTAATGAATTTCTTGTGTGCGTTCAGAAGATAATAGTCCCCTTTATCCTCTGCCGTGGCCAGCTGCCTGGAAGCGTCCGTTCCTGCTTCCGGCTCGGTCAGCGCAAAGGCGCCCAGCTTTCTGCCCGTGCACAGATCCGGCAGATACTTTTCTTTCTGTTCTTCCGTACCGAACTGATAAATCGGTCCGGCCACCAGCGAATTGTTCGCGGACACAATGATCGCTGTGGATGCGTCGATCTTGGCAATTTCTTCTACAACTGCAGCATAGCAGGCATAGTCCGTTTCCTGTCCGCCGTATTTCTTCGGGAACGGCATGCCGAGGAAGCCGAGTTCAGCCATTCTTTTGACATTCTCATGCGGGAATAACGCTTTCGCGTCATTTTCCGCCGCTTCCGGCTCAACAAATTCCTTTGCGAAATCCGCCGCTTTTTTTCTCCAAGCCATCTGTTCTTCGCTGTACCTGAAATCCATTATGAACCTCCTGTAAATAATACGCTCCGCCGCAGGGTCCGGGAATTCTGTATCGAAGCACGGGCTGCGATCTGAACCAGCCGCTCCGGCGGCGCATTAACACTATTGTTTTCGATTCTGTCTATTGGCCGGTAAAACTATCTTGCAGACTGAATATTGACCAACCAATAAAATTTTAGCACCTTTTCCATATAATAACCACAGAAATCTGTTTTATTTTTATCATTTTGCCGGATCCGCCGGAGCTGCATCCGGAAGCCCGTTTTTCGTGTCAAGCTGTTCCCTGCGAGCTTCCAGGCGCCGCAGCACGATATCCTGGTAGATATAATCCGCGATGGACGCCAGCGGGATTGCAATCAGAATGCCCGTTACGCCGAACAGGCCGCCGCCAATGATAATGAAAATGAGGATGGCGACCGCCGAAACGCCAAAGCGGTTTCCGAACAGCTTCGGCTTGAAAATATAGCCGTCAAAAATCTGCAGCACAATCGTGAATATGATGAACACCAGCGCATACCACGGATTGACCAGCAGCAGCAAAAATGCGCCTATTAAGCAGCCGATAATCGGACCGAAAGTCGGAGCCAGGTTAAAAAGACCGACAATGATCGAAATCAGCACCGCATATGGAATGGACGCAACGATCATAAACAGGAAATTGACCGCGCCGACCACCAGGGCATCTGCCAGATCCAGAACGATGAAGGAAATCATCGTATCGTTGCAGCGCTTGAGGAATCCTGCGGTCAGGTCATGGGTCGGCTTATTCATGACTGCTCTCAGGAGGCGGTCGCAGCCGCCCAGAAGACGTTTCTTATCCAGCAGGAAATAGATTGCCAGAATAGAAGCGATGAAAAAGTTCGCCGCATTGGATCCGAAAGACAGGGAAGCCTGCAGTATTTTCCCGGCACTGCTGGACAGATAAGCTGTGATTTTCTTCAGCAAATCATTAAACGTATCCTCCAACCCGCTCATATCGATGTTCTTCGCTGCGGCCAGATCGGCAATATGCGCAAACATTCTGCTGAGTGAATTCGAATACGAATCTATGTTGCTGAAAAACCCGGTGATACTGGAAATCAGCTGCGGAATCAGAGCCACCAGCAGCAGGATGATTAATATAATAATAATCAGCAGCGCCACCAGAACGGAATAGTTTCTCCGCCGGCTCAGCTTGCTTACTTTATAAAACAGTTTCTCTTCCAGGAATTTTGCCAGCGGATCCACAATGTAGGCCAGAACGACACCCAGAATAACCGGTGACATTATGTCCAGGATCTTCTCTATCCCTGTAAAAACAACGCCCAGATGGGCCAGCAGCAGATAGAACAGGATCGCGATGCAAAACGATACCGTCAGCGAAATCGTCAGGCCGCCGATTCCGATCTTCCCCATTCTTTCTGTAATTTTGTTTTTCATTGCATGTCCCCCATTGACCGCCTTGTCAGGAAACGATCTTGAAACCGGCGTCGGACAGAGCCCGGCTGATATCGTCAATCTGTTCCTGGTTTCTGGTTTCCAGAGCCAGCTTCAGGAAGCAGCTGGTGATCGCCATATTGACATCACTGCGGTCGTACTGTACCGAAACCACATTGCCGCCGCAGCCCGCAATGATGGAGGATACCTGCTGCAGCTGTCCCGGTTTGTCTTCCAGGGCAATGGTCAGATTGACATTGCGCCCGCTGGTTACCAGGCCGCGGGTAATGACCCGGCTGAGAATATTGACGTCAATATTGCCGCCGGATACCAGGCACACGGTCTTTTTCCCCTGCAGCGGCAGCTTGTTGAACAGCGCAGCGGCTACACTCACTGCACCGGCGCCTTCTGCAATCAGCTTCTGCTTTTCGATCAGGGCAAGAATGGCGGCCGCGATTTCATCTTCGCTGACCGTAACGATTTCATCCACATATTTTGATACAATATCAAAAGTGAAATCCCCCGGCTGCTTGACCGCAATCCCGTCGGCAAAGGTCGACGCTGTCGGCAGCGTTTCCGGTTCCCCGTGGCGCACGCTGGCCTGCATGCTCGGGGATCCGGCCGCCTGCACACCGTATATTTTCACTTCCGGACGCAGACTCTTGATGGCAAAAGCCACTCCGGAGATCAGTCCGCCGCCTCCCACCGGTACAATCACAGCATCCACGTCATCCATCTGATCCAGAATCTCCAGTCCGATGGTACCCTGTCCGGCGATGACTTCATAGTCATCAAACGGATGGATCAGCGTCGCGCCGGTTTGTTCCATCAGTTCCATGGCTCTGGCAGAGGCATCGTCATAGCCGCCCGGCACCAGCACCACATCCGCACCGAGGCGTTTCGTAGCCTCCACTTTGCTGATTGGCGCACCGTCCGGCATGCAGATCGTGGAGCGGATGCCCGCTCTGGTAGCTGCCATGGCCACTCCCTGCGCGTGATTGCCGGCGCTGCAGGCAATAATCCCCTTTGCTTTTTCTTCCTCCGAGAGCTGGCTGATCTTGTAATATGCGCCGCGCAGCTTAAAGCTCCCGGTTACCTGCAGATTTTCCGTTTTCAGATAAATGGAACTGTCCTCCGACAGATCCGGCGCATAGATGATATCGGTTTTTCTGGCGACATTCCGAAGAACGAACGCTGCATGATATATTTTATCTAATGTCAGCAAGGCTTTTTCCTTTCCAATACCCTGATTCGCGGACTCAAACTGCTACCGCGGATATACGAATGGCCCGCCGCCAAAAGCGGGGGCCATTGACAGGCTGCTTTTATTTCTGTACTCTGATAACACTTTCCACAGACTTGACGAAGGATTTGCTCTTCAGCTCCTCCAGCGCCTGGTCCAGAACACTTCTGCCGGTCTCATAGAAGATGAATACCAGCGTTGCGAGACCTTCTGCCTGCTTGCTCTGCGAGCTCTGCATCATGGATTCGATGCCGATCTCATACCGTCCCAGGGTCGAGGAAATCGCGCCCAGAATACCCGGCCGGTCTTCCACCTCAAAGCGGACATAATACTGATTGCTGCCCTCACCGAGGAATTCGAGATCCGAGTCGTAGCGCAGCAGCGGCTGAATGTCAAATGCGCAGTTCTTTTCAATGGCGGAAGCCACTTCGATTAAATCGCCGACTACGGCACTTCCCGTCGGAAGCGGGCCGGCGTCCTTTCCGTAGAACATGAGGTCATCCACGGCGTTGCCCGTCACGAAGATGGCGTTGAATTCATTACTTACCGTTGCCAGCGGATGGGATACCGGGATCAGCGTAGGCTGTACATCACATTCCACAGCATTTCCGACTTTTTTTGCCGCTGCGATCAGCTTGATTTTGCAGCCGAACTGTGTTGCGTAGCTGATGTCCACTTTATTAATAGCCGTAATGCCTTCCGTCGGAATTTTCGAAGGCGGTACATCCATCCCGAATACCAGGGACATAAGAACAGCCAGCTTGTTGGCCACATCATGGCCTTCCACATCGCCGGAAGGATCCGCTTCCGCAAAGCCCTTTTCCTGTGCGTCTTTCAGGACAGCGTCATAATCGGAACCGTTGTCCGTCATCTGCGTCAGAATATAATTGGTGGTGCCGTTCACGATGCCCAGTATTTCCTCAATCTGGTTGGAATACAGAGGGCCGGTCAGCGGTTTGATAATCGGAATGCCGCCGCCGACACTGGCTTCGAAACGAAGCATCACGTGGTTTTCTTCAGCGAGCTTCGACAGCATTTTGCCGTTCTCCGCCAGCGCGGCCTTATTGGCCGTCACCACGTGCTTGCCGTTTTTCAGGGCCTGTGCCATATAGGTGGTAGCCGGTTCCACACCGCCGATCAGTTCGATCACAACTTCGATTTCAGGATCATTGAGGATCAGATCCACATCCTGTACATACACGGAAGGATCCACGTCAATCCCCCGGTCCACATGCGGCCGTCTGTTCAGAATCTTTACGATCTCAATATCAACACCGGCGGTATCCTGAATATGCTTTCGGTTCATCTGAAGGGTTTTGTAGGTTCCCGTCCCGACATTTCCGATACCAAGCATGCCAGCTTTTATTGTTCTCATCGATCTATCCTCCTGAAAATGATATCATTTTAACGAACTAATGCACTTTAGTGTAACAGATTTATTATATCTTATTTATTCCGGGTGGTCAATGAAGTATCGCTGCATGCCCAATCTGGCAATCCCCACCGCATTGTCCGGAGACAGCGCCGGTTCTCCGAACCGGATATGCAGATTCCTGCGCGCAGCTGCCTGCTGCAGTTCCTCCCGCAGGAAACGGCTGGCGGCAACCCCGCCAACCAGAATCACTTCCCGCAGCCCGGTCCGGTCTGCCGCAGCGCGCAGCATCTCCGCAATGGCATCCGAGACACGGAAAAACAGTTCCGGAATGATGACTTCCGGTTCCGCAGAGGCGGCCGCTTTCTGGCAGCTGGTTTCTATACCGGACAGATTAGCATACGTATCCCGCACCCGGATATCGCCCAGAACAGGGTTTTCAAATACCCGGTGTCCCCTGCCGGAAATCCGCCAGGCAATCCGGTCCCGGTGCGCCATCGCAATCTGATCCATTTCGGCTCCGCATGGGAACGACATGCCCAGTGCCACTCCGGTCCGGTCTAGCAGCTGTCCGAAGGACAGATCCAGTGTGCCGCCGGCAATCTTTTCTGCCCGGCATCCGCGGATCACGAGAATTTCACCGGTCCCTCCGGACAGATGAAAAGCCAGCCGCGTTTCATCGCCGTCAAGCGCACCCGCTGCCGCTGCTATATGCCCTTCCTGATGTGAAAATTCATAAAACGCCGCGTTCAGGGATGATGCGATGCCGGACGCCATGGACGCGCCGCCGAGAAAGACCGGCATATAAGATCCTTCCTCCGGACGAGGTCGTGTACTGGCCGCCACCGCTGCAATTCTCCGGTTTTCAGTTCCTTCCCTCCGGACAGCCTCAAACGTTTCCTTTATGACCTCCGGAAGATTATTTATATGCTGAAAAAGGGCCTGCGACTGGCGCAGCCCCCTCTCTCCCTTTTTTACGTCCAGCAGCCGGCGGACATCCGCTAACACCCGGCCCTCTTTATCCACCACGGCAGCAGAAGTAGTATACGCACTGGTATCCACCCCCAGAAATACCGGCTCCTGCTGCAGATTCCTCTTACTCATGAGCGCCCGCGATGCCTCCCAGCACACCATTAATAAATCCCGGCGATTTTTCCGTGCTGTATTTTTTGGCGATTTCCACCGCTTCATTGGCCGTCACCGCAGGGGATATATCATCCATATATAGAATTTCCGCGGCGGACACCCGCAGAATAGCCAGATCCACTTTGGCCATTCTGGATGTCTTCCAGTTTTTGCTGAAGGCGTTGATCTTCTCGTCTATCGTATCCAGATTATCCCGGATCTGTCCGTACAAAGTCAGAAAATACGGATCCTCCGGCCGGCCCTCCAGCACGTTTTCCATATAGTGTTCGCAAGCTTCCGTACTGAAATCCTGCTGCATTTCCATCTGGAAAATCATTTTCATCAGATTGATTCTATCTGTCTTTCTTGCCATTGTTCTCCTCCGGGATCATTCGGCCCCGAACCGGACGCGCTGCACATGAACATTAACACGATCCACTTTATATCCGGTTTCCTGCTCGATCCGCTTCTTCACATTTTCCTGCAGCTTCCAGGCGGCGGAAGGGATTTTGACCCCATATACGACTTCCACATACAATTCCAGCGAAACCAGTCCGTCCTCGACATCCACGCGGATCCCGTCCAGTTCGGCGGATTTCCCCAGAATATTCTTATTAATCGCATCCGTAATGCCCGGCACCGTGGCACTGATTCCTTTTGTATCCAGCGCAGCCTCATGGGCCAGCCTGGCCACCTCTTCCTCAGACACCATGATTTCTTCTGTGATCTCACTCATGCGCGCACCTCACTTCCTTGCCCGCCGCAGCATATATCCCGGCCTTACAGGATGCTTCACCGGCATGGTGACCAGCTGCTGGGCATGAGGAGCTACCTGGATGCTCTCCCCTTCTTCATTGATCATGGATTCCACCGTCATCGGGAAAAATCCGGCGCTGCCCGGCCCGAACACTTCAATGGAATCGCCGACACGGAAATTATTACGCTGTTCCACCAGTGCCGTTCCGGTTTCCGGGTCATACTCCCTGACAATACCGATAAACTCGTATTCCCGGATATAGGCGCTGGAATCATAATTCTGTGATTCCTGATCGGGACGTTCAAAGAAAAAGCCGGTGGTGAAGTGCCGGTGGCTCGCCTTGGACAGTTCCTCCAGCCACTCCTTCCGGAAGCGGTAATGCTCCGGATCGGCGTAATAACTGTCAATGGCGGTCCGGTAAACCCGCAGCACAGTGGCGAGATAGAAAATGGATTTCATCCGCCCCTCGATCTTGGCAGACGCGACGCCGGCTTCGATCAAGTCCGGCAGGTATTCTACCATGCACAGATCTTTTGAGTTGAAGAAATACGTTCCGCGGGCATCCTCTTCCACCGGGAAATATTCTCCCGGCCGCTTTTCCTCCACCAGGGAATAACTCCAGCGGCACGGATGGGCACAGGCGCCCCGGTTGGCGTCCCTGCCGGTCATAAAGTTGCTCAGCAGGCAGCGGCCGGAATAGGAAATGCACATGGCGCCGTGCACGAAAACTTCAATTTCCATATCTTCCGGCAGACTGCGCCGGAACTCCCGCAGCTCCTCCAGCGACATTTCCCTGGCAGCCACAATGCGGCGCACCCCCAGATCATACCAGAACAGAGCCGTTTCATAATTCGTCGTATTTGCCTGTGTGCTCAGATGAATCACCGCTCCCGGACGATGCCTTAGAAGCAGCCGCATCACACCGGGATCGGAAACCAGAAATGCATCGATTTCGACCTCCCGGATGGATTCCAGAAACTCCGGAAGCTGCCGGATATCTTCATTATGAGCAAAGATATTAATGGTCATGTATACGGCACAGCCGTGTTCATGCGCGTACCGGACGCCCTCCAGCATTTCCTCTACTGTGAAATTGCCTGCACCTGCACGCAGAGAAAACCCGGCGCCGCCGAAATACACGGCATCCGCCCCGTAATCTACTGCAATCTTCAGTTTTTCCGGATCGCCGGCAGGAGCCAGCAATTCTATTTTTTTCATATTCTTACCCTTCATGAAGAGCCGCTGCCGCCCCGGCGCACCACCGATACCGCCAGTCCGTCCCCCGCTGTCAGCACAGCGGTCTCCGCATCTTCTGTCCCGGTGATATACTCAAGAAATGCCCGCATCCTGCGGATGCTGGTACGGTGCCTGCGGGGCACGGAATCATAGTCTTCCGAAACCACCGCGCCGCGCATGAGAACATTGTCGCAGACGATCACCGCCCCGTCCGCACAAAGCGGCAGAACGGCATCCCAGTATTCCCGGTAATGACTCTTCCCGGCGTCAATAAACACAACTTCAAAAGGACCATCCAGTCCGGCAATCGTCTCCCGCGCATCGCCTTCCACAATGTGAACCTGCGCCCGGTAACCCAGCGCCTCTATATTGCGCTGTGCCCGCCGCACCATCTCCGGATCCCGTTCCAGTGTCACGATCTCCGTATCCGGTCCGCACAAGGCGGCAAAACAGCAGGCCGAATACCCCACCAGGGTTCCGATTTCCAGGACTCTGGCCGGCTTCCGCATGCGCAGAAGTACCGCCAGCGCCCGCTCCGTATCCTTCAGGATCACCGGCAGGTTCTCTTCCTCCGCTTCTGCACGAAGCTTCTCCAGATCCGGACTCAGAGGCCGGTATAAGACATCCGTGTAATCTGTAATCACGGGATTGATAATATGTCTGCCCTGCAATAGTAGTACTCCATTCCGTTCCAGTAAAATAGCAGCGACGGCAGCGGCTTAGTACCGCTGTACCGAGGCTGAGTCCCGCTGCGCTGAGGCTGAACGGGATTGCCTGCCTGCGAGTCTGCGGTTCCGGCTTTCCGGACCATCCGAAGCGCCGGTCCTTAGCCGGTGGCGAGCTTCCAGGATTTCAGCGATGACAGCGGCTTAGTACCGCTGCGCTGAGGCTGAGCGGGAGCGGGTCCGGAAAAGCCGGAACCGCAGACCCGCAGCAGCTTTTACCTGTCAGCCTCACCCTCAGCGCGAAGCCTGCCAGGCTTCCTTATCCTTCAGGAAATCTTCATACGTCACGGAAAACGCCATCGAATTATCGCCCTTATCACTGGTTACGAAATACATGTACTGTGTATCCGCCGGATTGACGGCAGCTTTCAGGGACTCTTCGCCCGGTGACGCAATCGGTCCTACAGGAAGGCCTGCATAGTAATACGTATTGTAAGGATTATCGATCTCCAGATCCGCATACGTCAGATCCCGGATCTCCCCGAGAATATATTCGACGGTCGTATTGAACTGCAGTTTCATTCCCGCGTCCAGCCTGTTATATATAACACTGGCAATCGGCGCGCGGTCCTGATCCAGGAACGCCTCCCGTTCAATCAGGGATGCCACGGTCACAATCTGCAGCGTATTGTATTTGCTGAGAACCGGGCTGCCGGAAGAAGCCGCCACAATCGCATCGTATTTTTCTTCAAAGCGGGCCAGCATCTTATTGATCACATTCACCGGATCATCCCCGCGGTATACTTCATAGGTATCCGGATACAGGAATCCTTCAAGGCGTTTTTCACCCTGCAGGGTCTGGTCCAGGTACTTGAACTGGACCGTTCCGCTCGCGGCCGCCTTCAGGAAGGCATCCGCCTTGCAGACGCCGGCTTTCTCTGCTTCCGCCGCGATATCCTTCAAAGTAAACCCTTCCGGAATCACCAGCTGTACAGTATTGGTATCATCACTGCCTTCCAGAAGTGTTTTCCGGATTTCATTCATCGTCATGGATGGCGACAGGCTGTATGTGCCCGCCTTATAATCGGCATCTCCGTCCAGCCGGGTGGCAATCCGGAACAGCAGAGAACTGGAAATGATCCCTTCATCCTCCAGAATCTGTCCGATTTTCACCGTTGCGCTTCCCTTCGGGATCTCTACCTGCACGGTTTCCTTGGAACTGCTGTCCATCGGCTCATGCAGCATCCTTGTAACACGAATGCCCGCAAAACCGGCCAGCAGAAGCAGGATCAGCAATATGATCAGGAACCGGTAAATCCTGAACTTCCAGCTCTTTTTCTTCTTTTCTTTTGCCATAATGTTTCCTCTCCGGTTTCGTGGAGGCCGGGTCCTTGCGGTTTCTCCACGGATTCAGCAAAAAAGCTGTCTCAAGAGCCAGAAGCCCTGAAACAGCTTGATATACACAGTTCGCCGCTTACTTGTCACCCTTCGCTCTTCCGAGGTATTCACCGGTTCTGGTATCGATCTGAATCAATTCACCCTCTTCGATGAAAATCGGTACCTGAATTACAGCGCCCGTTTCCACAGTGGCCGCCTTGGTAACATTCGTCGCAGTATTACCCTTTACGCCAGGTTCCGTTTCAATAACCTTCAGATCCACAAAATTCGGTGCTTCCACCAGGAAAGCATTATCCTTGTAGAACTTCACGGTTGCCATATCATTTTCACGGAGATACTTGATCGCATCTTCTACCATATCAAACGCAAGAGGAACCTGATCATAGGTATCGGTATCCATGAAATAGTACAGTTCGCCGTCGCTGTAAAGATACTGCATGGTCTTTGTCTCGATGTGCGCTTTCGGGAATTTGTCATTCGGGTTAAACGCTTCTTCTCTGGTAGCCCCGGTGAGAATATTCTTATACTTTGTTCTGACGAACGCTGCACCCTTGCCCGGTTTTACATGCTGAAAATCCAGGATAACATGCGGTTCCCCATTGATCTCAAACGTCATGCCTTTTCTGAAATCACCTGCAAATATCATTTCAAAATCCTCCGTACTAATGATTATCTGTGTTGTTTTAAACTATGATCAGTTGTTTTTCCGATTCAGTAATATTAATTATACCATCATCAGCCACAATCGACAAGTCTTCGATCCTTACGCCGAACTCGCCCGGCAGATAGATCCCGGGCTCTACCGTTACCATCATGCCGCTGCGCAGAATCTCTTTACTGCTTGGATTGGCTGTCGGCGCTTCGTGGATTTCCAGTCCGGTACCGTGTCCCAGTCCATGTCCGAAATACGCGCCATAGCCGGCTTCTTCGATAATACTCCGGGCTGCCCGGTCCGCATCTGCGGCAGACACCCCCGCCCGGATGTAATCACAGGCTGCCATCTGAGCTTTCAGAACGAGTTCGTAGATCTCCTTCTGCCGGCTGTCCAGTGTACCGACTCCGACGGTACGGGTCATGTCGGAACAATATCCGTTGTAAACACAACCGAAATCCATCGTAACCAGATCGCCTTTTTCGATCAGTTTTTCCGACGGGCCGCCATGCGGCAGCGAAGAACGAACCCCTGATACACAGATCGTATCAAAAGACAGGCCGGAAGCCCCCAGCTCCCGCATCTTCAGTTCCAGCTTCAGCGCGATTTCCTTCTCGCTGATCCCCGGACGGATTTGCGTCAGAATATAGGAAAACGCCTGGTCGCCGATGTGCTCGGCCATGCGGAGATCCGCCTGCTCGGCTTCATCTTTGATAACCCGGATATCTTCCACTACACCGTCAAACGCCCGTACTTCCGTATCCGGAACAGCTTCCGTCAGCCGGTTGTAAAAATCCACGGAAGATTCTTTATATTCCAGCCCAAGGACCTGAAAACCCTTTTCCCTCAGGAAATCATGCAGCGTATAGGAAGCGTCCACACGAACGACCTGATACAGGGGTTCCAGTGCCGAAGCGGCCTCTGTATAACGGAAATCCGTGACAAGATAATTTCTGTCTTCTGTAATAACCAGCTCGAAAGAGGTGGACCGGAACAGGGACAGATAATACTTATTTTCATTTTTACGGACCAGAAAAGCTTCTATTCCGTCTTTTTTCATGCGCCCGCGAACACGGCTGATCCGTCCGTCCAGGCGCTTCTCCAGATTATGATCCATTACAGTAATTATACCTCCAGGAAGATCGGCAGAATGATCGGGCTTCTCTTGGTCTGCTCATAAATGAACTGCCGCAGCTCGTCCCGTACGGAATTCTTCATGGATGACCAGTCGGTCAGGCCCCTTTCGCGGCAGGTATCCAGCGCATTGGCCACCACATCCCGCGCCGCGCTCATCAGGTCCTCGGATTCCCTTACATAGACGAATCCTCTGGAAATAATTTCCGGTCCGGTGATCAGCTGGCCGGTTTCATGCTGCACAGCCGTCACCACGATGATCAGGCCGCTTTCCGACAGCAGCTTTCTGTCCCGCAGTACGATTTTGCCAACGTCTCCGACGCCCAGTCCGTCCACCATGACGCTGCCCGCCGGGATATCCGTTTTCTCCGTTTCCGCCTTGTCTTCCCGCAGCTTCAGAACACTTCCGTTATGAAGAACGAAAATATGATCTTTATCCATGCCGAGGCTCTCTGCCAGCTCCGCATGGGTATGCAGATGCTTGAATTCCCCGTGCACCGGCACAAAATACTTCGGCTTCAGCAGGGAATGAATCAGCTTCAGCTCCTCCTGGCACGGGTGGCCGGATACGTGAATATCAGCGATGTCCGAATAAATGACATTGGCACCCTTTTCCAGGAGATTATTCACGACATTGGTAATCGTCTTTTCATTGCCCGGAATCGGACTGGAGGAAAGCACCACCGTATCCCCCGGTTTGATTTTGACATTCTTGTGATCATTGGACGCCATGCGTGTGAGAGCAGACATCGGCTCGCCCTGGCTTCCGGTTGTGATCAGCAGCACTTCATCGTCCCGCAGACTGTTAATGCGGCTGATATCGATCAGTGTGCCCTCCGGCACATCCAGATAACCGAGTTCGGAAGCAATCGCAACGATATTGATCATACTGCGGCCGGACACGGCCACTTTTCTTTTGTGCTGCACTGCCAGATCGATCAGGTACTGCACACGATTGACATTGGAAGCAAAGGTGGCGACGATAATGCGTCCCTTTGTGGTGGAGAAAATATTATCCAGCGTAGCGGCGACAATTTTTTCCGATTTGGTATATCCTTTTCGCTCTACGTTGGTGCTGTCCGCCATCAGCAGCAGCACGCCTCTCTGTCCGATTTCCGCAAATCGCTGGAAATCGATGGGATCTCCTTTCAGCGGTGTATAGTCCACCTTGAAATCTCCGGTATGGAAAATGACGCCGGCCGGGGTATCAATGGCAAATGCGCAGGCCCCCGCGATGGAATGCGTCATGTTTAATACTTCAATCCGAAACGATCCGATCTGCAGCCGGTCACCGGGCATAATCTCTTTCAGGTCCGCTCTGAGATCATGCTCCGTCAGTTTGTTCTGGATCAGCCCCAGCGTAAGTGCCGTTCCGTAAACCGGCACACTCAGCCGTTTCAGCAGATAGGGAATTCCCCCGATATGGTCCTCGTGACCGTGGGTAATGATTACCCCTTTCAGTTTATTCGCGTTTTCCACGACATAGGACATATCCGGAATAACGATATCAATCCCGTACATTTCGTCACTCGGGAAAGTCATGCCGCAGTCAATGATGAGCATCTCATCTTTGTATTCGAGGACTGTCATATTTTTTCCGATCTCATCCAGCCCCCCGAGAGGGATCACCCGCACGGTCTCCGCCGGCGGAGTATTTTTCCCCCTCGCTCTGTAATTTTTCGTTCTCAAAAAGTTCCTCCGGTTATTTTACTACTATATTCACCAGCTTGCCCGGAACCGCGATGACCTTCTTTACGTCCCTGTCACCGATCAGTGCCCGCACGTCGCTGTCCGCCAGCACCAGTTCAGAGAGCGCTTCTCTGGAAAGACTGGCGTCTACATTCATTCTGTGTTTTACCTTTCCGTTCATCTGCACCACGATTTCCACCGTATCCAGTACCAGAGCCGCCTCGTCGTATTCCGGCCATGGTTCAAAGTAAACAGAAGTGCCGTGACCGAGTCTCTCCCAGAGTTCCTCACCGATATGCGGCACAAACGGAGAAAATACCAGAACCAGAGTATCGCAGCAGGCTCTGAGCAGCGCCTGATCCGCCCCTTCCAGTTCCTTGTAGCGGTACATTTCATTAACCAGCTCCATGATGGAACTGATCGCTGTATTAAAGCTGAACCGGCCGTTGCTCATACTGTCGGATACGCGCTTGATCGTGGCATTCATCTGATAGTTCAGACTCTTGTCCGCGTCCGTCTTCACTTCGCCGCTGAACGAACCGTCATCCGCTTCCACGGTATCCAGTACCAGTCTCCAGACGCGGTTCAGGAAGCGGTAGCTTCCTTCCACACCGGTATCCGACCATTCCAGATCTCTGTCAGGCGGCGCTGCGAACAGGATAAAGAGACGCGCCGTATCCGCGCCGTACTGATCGATAATCGCGGACGGGCTGACAACATTGCCGACCGACTTGGACATCTTGCGGCCGTCTTTGAGCACCATGCCCT
>JAFWDF010000023.1 GCA_017534025.1 Bacillota bacterium | reverse complement strand
TGCAATACTCCAGGCGGTTCAGCCATCCGGTCAGTATACTGGCCAATCAGTATGCGTCCCTGTTGAATGCGATTGCAGGGGCGGAGCGGATTTTCGAGGTGCTGGACGAGCCGGATGAGGTGGATGAAGGCGCGGCATGGGCTCTGCGCGCAGCTGTACAGAGCGCGGTTACGGCGGCTTCGAAAGCGGCAGAAGCCGGAGCCGGGCAGTCGGGCGCCGGTGCCCGTGCGGAAAGTAAGATTCGCGGTGAGATCGAGTTCCGGGATATCGTGTTCAGCTACAAGGCCGGCGAACCGGTGCTGAAGGGCCTGAATATGAAGATCCGGGCCGGGCAGAGCGTGGCGGTGGCCGGGGCCACCGGTTCCGGAAAAACGACGCTGGTCAACCTGCTGACCCGGTTTTACGAGCCGGACAGCGGGAGTGTTCTGGTGGACGGAATGGATGTACGGAGAATTCCGAAGGCGGAACTGCGTAGCTCCATGGCGGTCGTTCTGCAGGAAACGGTTCTGTTTAATGATACGATCGGCAACAATATCCGGTACGGCCGCAGGGATGCGACGTATGAAGAGGTGCGGGCGGCAGCGGCAGCCGCTATGGCGGACCGCTTCATCGAACAGCTGCCGGACGGGTATGATACCATGCTGGCGGAAGCCGGCTCCAATCTGTCGCAGGGCCAGCGGCAGCTTCTGACCATTGCGCGGGCGGTGCTGGCGGATCCGAAGATCCTGATTCTGGATGAGGCAACCTCTTCCGTTGATACGAGAACGGAAGTCATGGTTCAGAAGGCAATGGATAATCTGATGAAAAACCGGACCACAATAATGATCGCGCACAGGTTGTCCACGATCCGCCATGCGGACCGGATCGATGTAGTAGGGGAAGGCCGGGTGCTGGAATCCGGAACCCATGATGAACTGCTGCAGACCGGCGGCGAGTATGCGCGACTGTACCGCAGACAGTATGCGGGATTCGCGACGTAGGAATTCCGGGAGAATACCGGGAAAGATATAATGGGGGGATTTATGAATCAATCATTTGGAGATAAAGTCAAATTTGTTTTGTCGGAGTACGTTTTGCCGTACTTTTTCCTGACACTGGGATCGATCATTGCAGCGGCGGCACTGGAGGAATTTCTGGTGCCGTTTACCATTCTGGATGGCGGGATCGTTGGCATCAGTATGATTCTCAACCAGCTGACCGGCGTGAAACTGGGAATCTTCACGATTGTACTGAATGTTCCGTTTCTGCTGCTCGGCTGGAAGCGGATCGGAGCCAGATTCCTGTTCCGGGCGCTGTATTCGATGGTGATTTTTTCAGTTTGTCTGGGGTTCTTTGAGGAGCTGCCGGCACTGACGGATGAGGAAATCCTGGTCGTCGCCTTCGGCGGATTCACTCTCGGGCTCGGGGTCGGCCTGATCCTGCGGAACGGCGGCTGCCTGGACGGCACGGAGATCGTAGCATTAATATTGAGCAGAAAAACGTCCCTGTCGGTTGGCCAGATTGTGCTCCTGTTCAATGTGGTGATTTATCTGGCGGCAGGCATTCTGTTCGGGCTCGACCGGGCCCTGTACAGTCTGCTGACGTATTTCATTACATCCAAGGTGATCGACATGGTGGAAAACGGCCTGGATCAGGGCAAAGCGGCCATGATCATTACCGATGACGGCCGGAAGATCGCGGACCGGATTTACCGGGAAATGGGCCGCACCTGTACCATTCTGGACGGATACGGCCTGGTCAGCGGAAAGAAAATGGTCATGTACTGCGTAATTACCAGAATTGAGATTCCCACGCTGAGGAGTATCATCCGGGAGGCGGACCGCTCCGCATTTGTGGCTATTTCCGACGTCGGAGAGATTGTAGGACACCACATTAAGGACACCAGCGAAGCGGACAGCCTGATCGTTTCCGGGTATGAGGAATGATGGGAATGGCGGCAGCGGGCAGCGGGCTCAGAGGTTTCTGACGGCCTCTTTCATGCGGCGGACATATTCCCCGACCGGGGCGACGGCGTCCCTGCCGTACTGCCCGATCAGCCGTACGATGGCCGAGCCGACAATGACACCGTCCGCATGCTCTGCCATGGCAGCGGCCTGCTCCGGCGTGGAGATCCCGAAGCCGATGGCGCATGGAATCTCCGGGTTGGCTTCCCGTACGAGCGCCACCATGGCGCCGATATCCGTCGTGATTTCCGTGCGCACCCCCGTGACGCCCAGAGAGGATACACAATAAACAAACCCTTCCGCCTGTCCGGCGATGGTCCGAATGCGGTCCCGGGACGTCGGCGCGATCAGACTGATCAGATCCATGCCGGCTTCCCGGGCGGCCGGCGCAAATTCTTCTTTTTCTTCAAACGGAACATCCGGCAGGATCAGCCCTGCCATGCCCACTTCCGCGGAGCGCTGCATGAACCGTTCAATTCCGTAGGAATACACCACATTCGCGTAGGTCATGAACACCATTGGCACGGTAATATCCGTCCGGATGGAAGCGACCATCTCAAAAATATCATCCGTTGTCACACCGCCGCTCAGCGCCCTCAGATTGGCCTCCTGAATCACCGGGCCTTCCGCAGTCGGATCGGAGAACGGAATTCCCAGTTCAATCAGATCCGCGCCATTGGCCGCCATTTCCCGGATAATCCGGGCGGTGGTTTCCAGATCCGGATCCCCGCAGGTCACAAACGGGATAAAAGCCTTTCCATTCTTAAATGCTTCTGCAATTCGAGTCATTATCATTACTCCCTTTATATTCAAAAACTCCCTTTTAAAGTACTGAATCAGAATTCCTGCATGCGGTGCGCGCAGGGTTATTCCCGAATGTCTTCTCCGCGGTAGCGCGCGATGGCAGCGCAGTCCTTATCGCCCCGTCCGGAAATGGTAATGACAATAATCCGGTCCGGATCCATTGCCGGTGCAATTTTTATGGCATGGGCAACGGCGTGGGCGGATTCGATGGCGGGAATGATGCCCTCCATGCGGCTCAGGTATTCGAAGGCCTGCACGGCTTCTTCGTCTGTCACCGGAACGTATTCCGCGCGTCCCTGATCGTGCAGCATGGCGTGCTCCGGTCCGATGCCCGGGTAATCCAGGCCGGCGGATATGGAGTAGACCGGCGCGATCTGACCGTAGGAATCCTGGCAGAAATACGATTTCATGCCGTGGAAAATGCCGAGGGAACCGGTACTGATCGTGGCCGCTGTTTCATTGGTGTTAATGCCTCTGCCGGCCGCTTCGCAGCCGATCAGCCGGACCGCAGGGTCATTAATGAAATGATAGAAGGAACCGATGGCATTGCTGCCGCCGCCCACGCAGGCCATGACCACGTCCGGCAGGCGGCCTTCAACCGCCAGCATCTGTTCGCGAATCTCCGAGGAAATGACTGCCTGGAAATCACGGACGATGGTCGGAAAAGGATGCGGACCCATGACGGAGCCGAGGCAGTAATGGGTGTCGTCAATGCGGTTGGTCCATTCCCGGAAGGTTTCGGAAACCGCGTCCTTCAGTGTTCCGGTACCGGAATCCACCGCCCGGACCTCAGAACCGAGCAGACGCATTCTGTACACGTTCAGCGCCTGGCGTTCCATATCCACCCGGCCCATGTACACCACGCATTCCATGCCCAGCAGGGCGGCTGCCGTGGCCGTCGCCACCCCATGCTGGCCGGCGCCCGTTTCTGCGATCAGACGGGTTTTGCCCATTTTTTTAGCCAGCAGGGCCTGCCCGAGGACATTGTTGATCTTGTGGGCGCCGGTATGGTTCAGATCTTCCCGTTTCAGGTAGATTTTGGCGCCGCCCAGATCCAGGGTCATTTTTTTCGCAAAGTACAGGCGGCTAGGACGGCCGGCGTACTCGTTGAAGAGGCGGGAGAGTTCCTCCCGGAAATCAGGGTCATTTTTAAAGGTATTATATGCCGTTTCCAGCTCAAGCACGGCGTTCATCAGGGTTTCCGGTATGTACTGGCTGCCGTGGATGCCGAAGCGCCCGCTGCTGTTGCTCATGGTGGTTCTCCTTTTCTGTGCAATATATGAGAAATTCAGTATGATCGATGGAATGGGGATTGATTTGGTTCAGAGCCTGTCCGGATCCGCAGATTCGGTGTCCGGCCGGATCGCCGATTCAGTGTAAGGCAGGATCCGCTGGTCCTTCAGCTGCCGCCCGGGCCTCCTGTATAAAGCGGCGGATCTTGTCCCGGTCCTTGCGGCCGGCGGTTTCCACGCCCGAGCTGACATCCACGCCCGCCGGCCGCAGGGCAGCGACGGCCGCGGCCACATTGTCCGGCGTCAGCCCGCCGGCCAGGAAATAATCGCGGCGGGCGGAGGCTGCCAGCTGCCAGTCAAAGGCGCGGCCGGTTCCGCCCTGGCCGCTGTCCAGCAGAATATAGTCCGCCGGGCTGGCCGCGGCCCGGGCAATATCCGCTTCCGTTTCAATCCGGAATGCCTTAATGACCGGAAGCGGCGTCATTTCTTTGAGCTCGCGGATGTAGGCTTCCGACTCGCTGCCGTGGAGCTGGATCATGTCCATGCCGGCCAGCTCCGCGGCACCCGGTAGGCGCCGTACATCTTCGTTGACAAAGACGCCGACGGCCCGGATGTCCGGCGCCAGGCGGCGGCGCAGCCGGGCAGCCTCGCCCGGTGTGATCCGGCGCCGCCGTCCCTCCGCAAAAATAAATCCCGCCAGATCCGGATGAAATTCATTAACATAATCAATGTCCTCCGGACGCTGCATGCCGCAGATCTTGATTATCATGTCAGGCCTCGCTTTCTATTCTGCGCAGCGCATCCAGCATGGCTTTTTTGTCGTCTGCCCGCATCAGGGTTTCGCCGATCAGCACGGCGTCGGCACCGATTTCCCGCAGCATCCGGATGTCGTCCGCTGTGCGGACTCCGCTTTCCGCGACAAACAGGATATCCTTCGGTACCAGTTCCCGCAATCGCCGGCTGTTTTCAAAATCGACGGAAAAATCCTTCAGGTTGCGGTTGTTGACACCGATTATCCGAGCGCCTGCCCGCAGCGCGGTACGGATTTCCTGCGCGTCGTGGGCTTCCACCAGCGCGGACATTTGCAGTTCGTCACATATTTTAATGTATCGCCGCAGAGTGTTCTCCTCTAACAGAGATACTATGAGCAGAGCGGCGGAAGCATGCAGCAGCCGGGCTTCGTAAAGCATGTACTCGTCGACGACGAAATCCTTGCGCAGGCAGGGGATCGTCACCGCGCCGGCAATTTCCTGCAGATAACGGTCTTCTCCCAGGAACCATTTCGGCTCGGTCAGAACGGAGATACAGGCCGCGCCGGCGGCTTCGTACTCCTGGGCAATCTTCAGGTATGGAAAGTCCGGTGCAATCAGGCCCTTGGAAGGGGAGGCTTTCTTGCATTCGCAGATGAATGCGATATCCCCGCCGCGCAGGGCATCCTCAAAGGCGAAAGGCTGCGGCGCGTCACTGAGCGCCAGCGCAGCTGCGCGTACTTCCTCCAGGCTGCGGACCGCCCGGGCGGCCTCCACCCGGACCGCCGCGTGAGCGGCTATGGTATGCAGAATCGTATTCTTTTGCATGATGCGTTCTCCTGTTACTATGGCCGGCAGACGGTTCGTTCTGCGGTGCATGCCCGCGCCCTGTTCTGTCAGCGGTTCGATTCGCGGACGAAATCATTGAGCACCCGCAGTCCGGCGCCATTATCAATCTGTTCCTGCGCAATCCGTATGCCTTCTGCTATGCTGTCCGCGCGGTCCCCGATATAAATGCCCAGGCCGGCGTTCATCAGCACGACATCGCGTTTCGGTCCGGTTTCCTCGCCTTTCAGTATCGCTCTGGTCAGGGCGGCGTTTTCCTTCGGCGTACCGCCGATGATATCCTGCCGCGTACCCCTTTCAAACCCGAAATCCTCCGGTTTAATGACGGACTTCCGGATCCAGCCATTGCGGATTTCGCAGACCGTGGTCGGCGCGCTGATCGACACCTCATCCAGTCTGTCCCGGCCGAAAATGACCGCGCCGTGCTCCACGCCCAGCTTGGCGAGTACGTGAGCGATCGGTTCCACCAGGTATTCGTCGTAAACGCCCAGCACAAAATGATCCGGGCTGGCAGGGTTCGTCAGTGGTCCCAGAATATTGAATACCGTTCGGATTCCCAGTTCCTTCCGGATCGGACCGACGTATTTCATCGAGGTGTGGTATTTCTGCGCAAACAGGAAGCAGATGCCGATGGAATCCAGCATTTCGATGCAGCGTTCCGGTTCCTGCTGCAGGTTGACACCCAGCGCTTCCAGGCAGTCCGCCGCTCCGGACAGGGACGAAGCCGCCCGGTTTCCGTGCTTGGACACCTTCACGCCCGCTGCGGCTATGAGAAATGCCGCCGTGGTGGAAATGTTAAAGCTGTGGGCATTGTCCCCTCCGGTGCCGACTATTTCCAGCGTCGATCCCGGATAGTTTACCGGAATCGCCTTGTCCCGCATCGCTCTGGCGCAGCCGGAAATCTCGTCGATGGTTTCCGCTTTGGCGCTCTTGGTTGACAGCGCCGCCAGGAAAGCCGCGTTCTGCGTCGGGGACGTTTCGCCGCTCATGATTTCCGTCATCACCTGATACGCTTCGTCATAGCTCAGATCCTGTTTGTCCACGATTTTTACAATAGCTTCACTGATCATAATGTAATCTCCTCCCAATACTTTGAATAATATTAATGATAATGCCAGCAGCTGCACGGCAGACGGTTAAGTTCTGCTTCCTGCAGCGGCGAGAGCGATGAAATTCTGCAGCATGGTATTTCCGTCCGGTGTCAGAATGGATTCCGGATGAAACTGCACGCCGTAAATATCAAAATCCCTGTGTTTAACCCCCATGATCTCGCCATCCTTCGTTCGGGCCGTGATCTGCAGACAATCCGGCAGCGTGTCTTCCATGGCTGTCAGAGAATGGTACCGGGCAACCGGCACCGTTTCGGGACAGCCGCGGAACAGCGGGCATTCCGTGTCCAGTTCGGTCAGGGACTGCTTCCCGTGCATCAGTTCTTTTGCGTAGGAAACCACGCCTCCGAAAGCCGCGCAAATGGCCTGGTGCCCCAGGCAGACGCCAAGGACCGGGATTTTGCCGCCGGCCAGCCGGATCATTTCCATGCAGACACCGGCATCCTCCGGGCGCCCCGGCCCCGGTGACAGGATCAGTCCGTCCGGATTGAGAGCAGCCAGCTCCTCCGCCTTCATTTCATCGTTGCGTACGACCCGGATGTCCGGCTCGATCGTCCCGATCATCTGGTACAGATTGTAGGAAAAACTGTCATAATTATCGATTAATAGCAGCATGAAGTGATCCTCCTTACTCTGCCAGTTTTTCGGCTTCTTTCAGCGCTGTCACAACGGCGGCGGCCTTGTTCAGGCATTCCCGGTATTCCATCTCCGGATTCGAATCGGCCACGATGCCGGCGCCGCTGCGGATAAATACGCGGCCGTTTTTCTTATACGCAATGCGAATGGCGATGCAGGTATCGAGGTTGCCCGTCAGGTCGAGGTACCCGACAGCTCCTCCGTAAATGCCGCGCTTGTTCTGTTCCAGGTCATGAATGATCTGGCAGGCGCGGATTTTCGGCGCACCGGACAGGGTACCCGCCGGCAGAACCGCATCGACCGCATCCAGTGCATTTTTTCCTTCCCGGATTTCACCCCGCACGGAGGAGCCGATGTGCATCACATGGGAATACCGCTCGATGGAGTGGAACTTCTCCACCTGTACCGAACCGAATCTGCTGATCTTCCCCAGATCGTTGCGGCCCAGATCAACCAGCATG
>JAFWDF010000005.1 GCA_017534025.1 Bacillota bacterium | reverse complement strand
TTCAGAAACCGGCACAGGCCGTTCGGCCTGCCACCGGCGTCCATATGCATTTGATTACCAGCGTCCCGGTCCGCCCGGTTTTCCCGGGCCGCCGAATCCTCCCGGACCGCCCGGTCTCGTCGTCTTCCGCGGACGGGTGGTGAAACCCGGCCGGAAAGGATTATCGTAGACACCCGGCCGGTTGAACGAATTGACGCCGGAAATGAAATTGGCAGCCGTCAGGGTGCCGATCACGGCCGCCGCCAGTCCGATCATCGAACCGTCGGAACGGTAAATCGATCCGTTGTAACCGTTTTTGGAATATGTGTTTGCTGAAATGTGCGCCCGCTCTTTGCCTTCAAAATTGATGGCTCCGTCCGGCGTATAAATCGTCATATCCGCGCCGTATTCGCTGAACGCCTGGGCAATCGTCACCGCCTGCTTTTTGGTCAGCGACGTGGCAATGAGAGTCGGGCACTCTTTGATTACATTCTCCGCAAGATCGGTGGAATAGCCCATCAGGTCCTCCAGCAGATCCAGGCAGGTTTCTTTCGGGCAGCTGTCCAGACGCACCAGCACCACATCGTGGACCGGAAGCTGTTCGGACGTATCGGACGAAGCCGCGCCGCCGGTCTGCGCGGAAGCCGCAGACGAATCCGCAGCCGCAGACTGCGGCTGGTTGGAACTCATATTGGGATTTACCGTTTCGAACTTGTAGTCACTCAGCTTCTGCCCGCAGTTCGGGCAGTAATTCGGAGTGCCTTTCAGCTCATTTCCGCAATTCGGACAAAATGCCATAATCCATAACCCCCTTTTTTCAATTTTACTGCAAAGCGCCGGACTCTACTGAAGCGGTCCCAGATCGGCGCTGAATGTCAGGATATGATTCCAGACATCGGTCATAAATTCCGCTTCCTGTCTGGTAATCTGCTGCATCGTGGACGTATCCGGCAGGGAAGCGACGGACCATCCCAGCGAATCCCGCCGCCACATGACACATTCGCCGAATTCCGCGAACTGATAAATGGCTGTCCAGTCCTCATCGATCCAGTACTGCACAAACAGATCCTTATACTCATTGACCATCTGCCAGCCCAGCACGGCGCCTTCCCGGTCATCCTGCAGATGCACCAGCGCATCCTGTACATCCGAGTAATACATGGCCAGTTCTTTTCTGGATCGCTCCAGATAATTCCACAGGGTGTCACCGATTTTTTCCAGTGCGCGAGCAATCCAGCGTTCCCTGGTAATGATATCCGCCACGATCAGCAGCTGTTCCTCCCGGCTGAGCAGACCCAGCGCGGATGCCGGAATCGGCTCCCGGTCAATCCAAAGCTGCTCTTTGTTTTCATTATGCACGAGAATCAGATCCAGCACTTCCGCACCGAACCGTTCCCCGATTTCATCTCTGTCAATATCTGTTTCAAGCAGAATATCATACAGAATCGCCGCCACCAGCACTTCCGTCCGTTCTGTCACCTGACTCATCAGGTGCAGCATGTCGGTTGCCCTCAGAAGCAGCATCATGTCGGTGCCCACGGCAATCCGGTCTCCGTACTGCTCTGCTGCCAGGGCGAGTGCCTCGGCGATCTTTTCATGTCCTAATCTTGGTTCCATAAATAATTGTCCATTCTCCGGTCTGTCCCTGTCATCAGAGACCCAGCAGCACCGACAGGCGCTGTGCCAGATCCTCCGGAAGCAGATTCAGGTCAATCAGTTCGGCTACCTGCGTTTTTACTTCCCGCGGCATGTTCCGGACCTCCTCATCACTGAAGCTTTCCAGAAGATCAATCATAAATCCCAGTTCATCGTTGTTCGGATTCTGGAAGGTGTCCAGGAAGCTTTCTTCCGCATCCTCCAGCATCGGAATGGAATCCTTCCGCATCAGGCGAATCTTCATCCGGGTGCAGAAATTCCTGAAAAATGCCTCGCTGCGGTCATTCATGACCTGGATTTCCTTCGGGCACATGTTGCTGTCAATCAGTGCCTGTGCAAAATCCTCCAGCAGGATCTGCGCCCCCTGTACCAGATGCCGTGTTTCCTTGATCGGCAGCAGAGAATCCGTCATCGGATTCAGCGCCACTATGAAATACGGATAATACGGAGCCGCATCATTTTCCTGCACCGCCTCCACAAAGCGCATGACATCCGCCATGATCTTGCCGCCGCGCTTTCTTTTCTTCAGGCGCGCGATCAGCAGCTCATTGGCGATGACCGGGGACGGATAGTCCGGTTCATACTCCGCCGGACGTTCCAGCGGTTCCGGCGCCAGCACCCAGCTGTCCCCCTGTTTTTCAAAACAAGGCAGTTCATCATTTCTGATCATTTCAAAGAAACGACCCGTGTCTTCCACATTTTCCTTTGTATCATCGTGCAGAATATCCGACAGCGCCAGTGCTGCCTCCAGAGCCTGCCCGATATATTCCTGATCCTTTTCGTCAGACACTTTCCACGGGATACAGTCCGGGCTGTAGCGCAGAAAATGCGGATAGGCGTTCTTTCCGGCTATGCGGATCCCGTGTTCCCGGGCGTAGGCACGGGTCCGTTCCAGTTCATCTTCATACAGCATGTCCTTGGACTCCATCGCGCAGTGA
>JAFWDF010000022.1 GCA_017534025.1 Bacillota bacterium | reverse complement strand
TCCGGATCCACAATCCAGTATTCCAGAACACCCGCATTGGCATACTTTTGCAGTTTTAAATACAAATCTTTTCTTCGTGTGGAAGGGGATAATACTTCCGCCAGAAATTCCGGTGCGCCGGTCAGGCACTTTTTAGAAAACTTCTTTTTATCGCAAAGCAGGATTACGTCCGGCTGCACCATGGTGCGGTTGTCATTGTCAAGCTTTACATCTACCGGAGCAATAAACGGCGTACAATCGGCTTTCTGTTCAGCAAGAGCGCGGAACAAAAGGTAATATAAATGGCCGGCAATCAGCTGGTGCGTACTGAGCGGAGCGTTCATATCATAGATCACACCGTCTATGAGTTCGACCCGTTCTTCATCCGGAAGCGCATAATAATCTTCGAGAGTATACTCTCCCTGTTTTTTTCCGGATTGCAGCTGGTACGCGGCAACCCCCTCCTGTACGGAATATTCGGAATATCCTTTTCTCTGACGGACTTCAGACGAATACTCTTCTGCAGTCCTGCGGAGATCCGGTGCCGGCGGCGCAAGAACCTTCTCCAGCGCCAGAACAGTCTTTCTGCGCGGCGATTTCGTGATGCCGCCCAGGACCTTCTGTACCGTGGCGGCCGGCAGGCCGGACAATTCCGCAATCTGGCCGTAGCTGTAACCCAGTTCTTTTCTGCGGCGGTTCATTTCTTCTATAGTCATGGCAGGATTCCCTTTCAAAGACTGACATTCTACCGGTTTATTGCAACATCATTATAGCAACCGGAAAATCAAAAATCAACCAAAAAATAACCGTAAAATAACCATAAATAATCCGAAATACATCCATTCTAACGCTATTTATGGAAATCGCCGGAGGATGTGAAAAACAGGAAGGATTTCAACCCGGATATCAGATAAATCCGAGCGTAGGCGGGTTAGGTAAGGTATAATAAAAGGCGTAAAACGAAATTTTCAACAGGATATAGTAAAAGGAATATGAAGATTTATTTGATTCGCCATGGTAAAACTCCGGGAAATCTGGAAAACAGATATGTAGGACGTACGGATGAATCGCTGTCCGGGCAGGGTGCCGTGGAATTGCTCGAGGGGGTTCGGAACGGCCGGTATCCGAAATGGGACCGCTGTACGGCGATCGTAAGCAGTCCTATGAAACGATGCCTGGAAACGTCCGCCCTGCTGTTTCCGGGATGCAGGCCGGAGATCGCTGAGAATCTAAGGGAATGTGATTTCGGCGCTTTTGAATATAGGAATTATCATGAAATGAATCATGACCCGGCGTACAATGCCTGGGTTGCCGGAGGCGGTACCGGTCCTTTCCCGGGAGGGGAAGCGCCGGAAGCGTTCCGGGCCCGTTCCGTACAGGCTTTTCTCGAGGCCATGAATAATCTTTCTGCTCCCGTTGCCGGCAGCAATGAGCCGGCAGAAGCGCGGCAGCCGGCGGAAAGGCTGCCGGAGCAGGTGATATTTGTGGTGCACGGGGGCACGATCATGGCGGTGATGGCGGCTCTGGCAAGTCCGGAAAAAGAGTATTTCGAATGGCAGCTGCCCAACGGCAGCGGTGTAGTTTGCGACTGGGATCCGGCAGTCCGGCGGCTGCGGTGGATCCGCAATCTGTAATTTTCGGCGGAAGCATTATGGCACATTATTATCTGATTTACATATTAATACCACTGCTGGCAGGCGCTTTGCTGGATTTCCTGTTCGGAGATCCCCTGGGCAGGTTTCACCCGGTCGTTCTGATCGGGCGTCTGATCAGCCGCGTGGAACAGCATTATTATCGTGCGCAGAACAGGCGGAAAGCCGGCATAAAGACCGTGGTCATCGTATGTGTTTTCAGCGTACTCATTCCTGCTGCGCTGATTGCCGGTTTGTCGGCTGCGGCAGGGCTGTTCTCTTCCACGGCGGGACGGATCGTCTGCTGCACGGCCAGTGCCCTTCTCTGCTGGCAGATGCTGGCGGGCGGCAGTCTTGAAAAAGAAAGCATGAAAGTCTATGACGCGCTGTGGGATCGCACGGATCTTTCTCCCGCCAGAGAGGCGGTGTCGATGATTGTAGGACGCGACACCAAGGCACTGGATGAGCCGGGCATCATCCGGGCCGCGGTGGAAACGGTGGCAGAGAATACCAGCGACGGAGTGATCGCTCCGATGCTGTTCATGGCCGTGCTCGGTATCCCGGGGATCATGCTGTATAAAGCGGTCAATACCATGGATTCCATGATCGGATATAAAAATGAAAAGTATCTGGATTTCGGGTGGGCCGCTGCCCGCACCGATGACGTGCTGAATTTTCTCCCTGCGCGGATCAGCGGGCTGGCACTGGTGCTGGGAGCTTTTCTGCACCGGGAGTGTGACGGCCGGCATGCCATGGCGGTGTTCCGCAGTGACCGGCGCAAATCCTCCAGTCCGAATGCGGGATGCGGGGAGGCAGCAGTGGCCGGCGCGCTGCATGTACAGCTGATGGGACCGGCATCGTATTTCGGTGTCCGGCAGGAAAAACCCTTTATCGGGATGGACGACCGTCCGGTAGAACGGGAAGATATACGAATCGCCGGCGACCTGATGTATATGGCATCCGGAATTACACTGCTGGCGGTCACAGGAATATTTCTGATTTTCAGTGCATTTTGATTTTCAGCCGGAAAAAAGTGCCGGCGGGAAGGAGTGAAACGATCATGAGCAGGAGAAATCATCACGGGGGCGGGCCGATGCAGGGCATACTCCATGATTTTTCGGTCAGCCTGAATCCTCTGGGGCCGCCGGATGCTGTACGGCAGGCAATTCTGCAGGATCCGGACTGTATGATCCTGTATCCGGATCCTGCATGCCGCAGTCTGCGGGAGGCACTGTCGCGGGAAACCGGCGTTCCGGCATCCCATATTGTCTGCGGGAACGGTTCTTCCGATCTCATTTACAGAATCTGTTCCGTCTGCGGATTTCGAAAGGTTCTTCTCGCCGTTCCGTGTTTTTCGGAGTATGAACGCGCTCTGCAGTCCAATGAATGTGAGATTTCCTATATCTACACCGACCGCAGCCGCGGGTTCGTCCTGCACGGGGAATATCTGGACTGCGGTGACGGCTATGACGCCATTTTTGTGTCCAATCCGGTGAATCCTTCCGGCTGTGTGATGGATACAGAGGAAATGGACCGGCTTCTGAGCTGGTGTGAGGAAACCGGCACGGTTCTGGTAGTGGATGAATGTTTCCTGGATTTTGTCAATCCTAAAAAGGTAGATTATGCCTACCGGTTTTTCAGGCATTATGTAAATGACCCGGCGGCCGGGGAGGACGACTCCGGAATAACGGAAGAGGCGCCGGAGATCCCGGATGTCATCGCCATTCGTTCCTTTACAAAATCCTTTGCACTGGCAGGGCTGCGCATCGGCTACGCGCTGTTCACGGACCGGGAAATGGCGGAAGAAACAGATGCCTTCGGTCCGCCCTGGAATGTGTCCGGGCCGGCGCAGGCAGCGGGTCTCGCGGCAGCGGAATCCGGAAGGTATCTGGAGGAAACCAGAAGCTATGTTTCCGCGGAGCGGGACTATCTTTTGCAGGGACTGAGACAGTGCGGCCTGGAGGCGGTGCCTGGCGAAACAAATTATATCCTGTTCCGGGGACCGGTTCTGCTGGGCAGGGCGCTGTCGGAGCAGGGCATCCGGGTGCGGGACTGCTCGGATTTTAATGGCCTTGCAGACCGGGGCGGAAAGCGGTATTACCGGATCGGGGTGCTGCAGCACGAAGCAAATGAAGCTCTTCTGGAAGCGCTTCCGCTCTGCCTGGAAAACAGCCGCCGTGCAGCCAGTGTCATGATCCAGGGAACCATGTCCAATGCCGGAAAAAGCGTAATCGCGGCCGGTCTGTGCCGCATATTTTCGCAGGACGGATACCGGACAGCACCATTTAAATCGCAGAATATGGCTCTGAATTCCTATATCACTGCAGACGGCTGTGAAATCGGCCGGGCACAGGCGGTACAGGCGGAAGCGGCGGGGATTGCACCGTCCGGGGATATGAATCCGGTTCTGTTAAAACCGACTACCGACGAGGGCTCCCAGGTTATTGTCAATGGGAAATCCCGGGGCAATATGAAGGCGCAGGAATATTTTGGCTATAAAAAGCAGCTGTTACCGGAGATCATGGCGGCATATAACCGGCTGGCCGCAGAGCAGGACATTATCGTGATCGAAGGGGCCGGCAGTCCGGTGGAATTGAATCTGCTGGAAGGCGACATCGTGAATATGGGACTGGCGGCACGAACCGGTTCACCGGTCATTCTGGTGGGCGACATTGACCGGGGCGGGATTTTTGCCCAGCTTACCGGAACGCTGAATCTTCTGAATGAAGAGGACCGGAACCGTGTCGTCGGCGTGATCATTAACAAATTTCGCGGCGATCTGGCTTTGTTCGAGAAGGGCCGGGCCATGGCGGAAGAACTCTGCGGGGTTCCTGTGCTGGGTGTAGTGCCGTATATGGATCTCGATATTGACGATGAGGACAGTTTGTCGGAACGATTTGCGCGCAGCGCTCCGGCAGGCCGTACGAAGGCAGCGGCTGACGGGCCGGGTCAGGCGGAGCCTTCCGGTGGTACGGAAAGGCGGGATCTGCAGATCTGTGTGATCCGGCTGCCGAGAATTTCCAATTATTCGGATCTGACCGCGCTGGGTTCGGTGCCCGGCGTACAGGTTCGTTATGTGAACAGGCCGGAGGAACTGGATGAGGCGGACGCCATAATTATTCCGGGAACCAAGAGCACGATCAGTGATCTCCGCTGGATGAATGAACGCGGCCTGTCCGATGCCGTCTGGCTGTCTTCGCTGGCAGGGGTGCCGGTCATCGGAATCTGCGGCGGCTTTCAGATGCTGGGCAGGATCATCCGGGATCCGCTCTGTGTGGAGAGTCAGGAAATGGAAATCCGCGGGATTGGGCTGCTGCCGATTGAGACGGATTATGAAGATGCCAAGGTGACCAGGCAGACCCGCGGCACAGTGGCGG
>JAFWDF010000021.1 GCA_017534025.1 Bacillota bacterium | reverse complement strand
GCATCCATGTACACAGTCTATTATCAGAAAGGGGAGGATGGCCAGTATGAGTCCGTCAATGTGGAAGATATGAAACTCGGCTCCGATGGCCGTTACTGGTTTGTCCCGGCTTTATGGTAACGGCTGCATCAATCAGATGGGTGAACTCGCTCAGCTGCTGGGCAGAACCAAGGCTCTGATCGTTGCAGACAAGGGCATCATGCAGACAGACATCGTTGACAGAATCAAGGCTGGTCTGGACAACGAGAACATCGCTTACGCTGTATATGACAAGAACGAACCAAACCCTCCTATCAGAGCATCCGAAGAAGCTTATGAAATGCTGGTTGCAGAAGGCTGCGACTTCATCATCGGCGTTGGCGGCGGTTCCAACATGGACTGCGCCAAGGGCGTTAATATTCTGAAGCACAATCCGGCTCCGCTGATGCAGTATGCGAACTTCGCGAAGCCTTTCAATGTAGGCGACGGCCTGATCATGGTTCCGACTACAGCAGGTACAGGCAGTGAAATGTCCGACGGTGCGATCCTGTCTGATGAAAACCACATTAAGCAGAACTTCATCGCAGACGGCGCATTTGCTGATTACTGCGTAATCGACCCGGAACTGATGGCTGGTATGCCTCCGAAGCTCACTGCTTCCACCGGTCTGGACGCGCTCGCTCACGCGATCGAATCCCACATGGGTACACTGAACAACGATTTCATCCAGTTCATGGCTGAAAAGACAATCGACCAGATTGCTGAATACCTGCCAATCGCTGTTGCTGACGGCAAGAACATGGAAGCCAGAGGCAAGATGGCAGTTGCAGCTGCAGTAGGCGGCTACCTGCTGGTTTACGGCCACACCTGCGCAGGCCACTCCATCGGCCAGACCCTCGGCGGTTACTTCAATATCCCTCATGGTACTGCATGCGCTTACGCTCTGCCATGGGTTATCGAATTCAACGCTCCTGCTATCCCTGCGATCGTTAAGAGAATCGGCGAAGCTCTCGGCTGTGAATTCTCCGGCAGCGAAACTCCGGAACAGATCGGCGCTATGGTAAGAGATGCGTTCATCGTATTCCGTGATGAAAAGTGCAAGCTGCCTTCCATCAAGACTTTCGACTATGACGAAAGCAAGTTCGACGAAATCGCTCAGGTATGCGCTGACGAATTCTTCCAGCAGTTCAACCCTCGCACAATGACTAAGGATGACTGCCTGGCTGTTCTGAAGAACATGTATGCGTAATTAATCTGCCTTATCTCCAAACAAGGTAACCCATTTGCCTGCCCCGCGCAGGCGGGTTCATTAACATTCTTCGCCGGCGCGCAACTCCACGCGCGCCGGTTTCCAAACAAGTTAATATTCGTTGGATATTTAATATCTGGCATTTTTTATTATCAAAATTATCCGGGAGGACAAAATGGCTAATATTGATTTCATTAAAGAAGTAGTTGAACGCGCGTTTGATCCGTTTTCCGAACTGCCTGCAATTTATGCGGCGAAGGAAAAGTATGTAGACGAATACATCGAACGTTCCAGAAAGGCGCAGGCTATCGCTGCTACCATGACGCAGGAACAGATCGATAAGATCGTTAAGGCTATGGCTGTTACCATCTTCGAACATGCTGAAGAACTGGGCAAGATGGCTGTTGAAGAAACCGGCATGGGTAATCCGGAACACAAGATGATGAAGAACATCGGTAAATCCACCGGTACCTGGGCTGAACTGAAGGGCAAGCCTTCCATCGGCATCATCGAAAGAAACGAAGAAAAGAGCTATGCGCTCATCGCTAAGCCAATGGGCGTTCTGGGCTGCGTTACTCCGACTACCAACCCTACTATCACTCCGCTGGTTAACGGTATGTGCGCGATCAAGTGCGCTAACTCCCTGGTAGTTTCCCCGCACCCTCGTGCAAAGAAGACAACCGGTCTCTCTGTTAAGCTGATGAACGACGCGATCGTTGCTGCAGGCGGTCCTGAAGATCTGATCCTCTGCATCGACAAGCCGGACGTAGACGTTTCCGGTCTCCTCATGAAGAAGGTTGACGTAGTTCTCGCTACTGGCGGTCCTGACATGGTTAAGGCTGCTTACTCTTCCGGTAAGCCTGCTTTCGGCGTAGGTGCCGGCAACTCCCAGTCCCTCATCGACAGAGGTATTGATTTTGACGCAGCAGCTGCTGACATCATCGAAGGCAGATGCTTCGACCTCGGCGTAATCTGCGCAGGCAACCAGTGCATCATCGTTCACGAAGATGACTATGCTGCTATGAAGGCTGCTATGGAAAAGGCCGGTGCATTCTGGATTGACGACGCTGCAAACGTAGCAAAGATGAGAGACACTCTGTTCGTAGGCGGCAAGCTGAACAAGGACGTTATCGGTCAGGTTCCTGCTACTCTGGGCAAGATGGCTGGCATCGATATTCCGGAAGACAGAGCGGCTGTTCTGATCAAGGCTGACAACACAGACGACGTTCTGTGCAAGGAAAAGCTGACTACTGCGATCGCCATCCTGACTTACAAGACCTGGGACGAAGCGATCGAATATGCTGTTACTAACCTCCTCAGAGAAGGTACCGGCCACTCCTCCGTTGTTTACTCTGATAATGATGCGAACATCGAACAGGCTGGTCTGGCACTCCCTGTTGGCCGTATCTTGGTTAACCAGCCGGGTCACGCTGCAGGCGGCGACGCAAGGTTCAACGGCCTCGACGGCACCGTATCCCTGGGCTGCGGTTCCTGGGGCGGCAACAGCATCTCCGAGAACCTGACTTATTATCACCTGTACAATAAGTCCTACATCGCTTACAGAACTTCTCTGCCTGGATGCGATGCTACTCCGGACGAAATCTTTGCTGACTAATTAAGAAAGCACAATAAAACGCCGGGCCGGATTGCCGGTTGGCGGGTGATCCGGCCCGATGCGCGGATCCTACATTTTCATACATGGCCGTTTGGCCTGCATGATTGAAAATCAAGCGCCGCAGGCTGCAGTATGTACCTGCGGCGCTTTTATTATTCGAGAAGCAGCGGGATTGCCGGGCAAACCGGGATCCTGCGGCGGATGTTGGCGGAGCGGAAGGCTCCGGTTTATCAGGATGGAGAATCAGAATATGGTATTTACTTCTTTTGAACAGATTGCCGACAGAATTAAAACTTCCGGCATTGTAAAGAAAATCGTTGTTGTTTCCGCGGATGATGCGCATACGCTGGAAGCGGTTATGAAGGCTAAGAACGACGGTCTGGTAGAACCGATCTTTATCGGGGAAGCCGCTGCGATCAAGGCGACTCTGAAGGAACTCGGAGAAGACGCGGAAGCGTTTGAAATCTATGATGAGAGCGATTTTGCCAAGGCGGCTGCACTGGGTGTGAAGCTGATCAAGGAAGGCAAGGGCAACGCGCTGATGAAGGGCAAGCTGGATACTTCCCAGATCCTCCGCGCGGTAGTGGACGAACAGAACGGCATCGGCCATTTCTTCGAAGGCATTTACATGTCCCATATCGCGATCAACTGGGTACCGGGCTACCACAAGCTCCTGCTCACCACGGACGGCGGCATGAACATTCACCCGAATTTCGATATCAAGGTATCCATCGTAAAGAACGCGGTGAACGCTCTGCGCGCGCTTGGCTATGATAACCCTAAGGTTGCTGTGCTGGCAAACGCGGAAAAGGTGGATCCGAAGGTACAGGAATCCGTTGACGCTGCGAAGCTGAAGGAAATGAACCAGAACGGCGAAATCACCGGCTGCATCATCGAAGGCCCGGTTGCGCTGGATCTGGCAGTAAACAAGGCGGCTGCCGAAGTGAAGCACTTTGAAAGTGAAGTTGCCGGCGATGCGGACATTATCGTATCTCCAAACCTGTTTACTTCCAATACCCTGGGCAAATCCATCACGGAACTGCAGGGCGGCAAGATGGCCGGCATGATCGTCGGTGCGGACGTACCGATCGTACTGACTTCCAGAGGATCCTCCACGGAAGAAAAGTACAATTCCATCATCACAGCGGTTGCGATTTCCGAAAACTAATCGACACAGGAGGAAACTGCAATGGAAAAGATTCTTATTATCAATCCGGGTTCGACTTCTACAAAGATCGCTGTGAATGAAGACGAAAAGCAGCTGTTTGTGCAGAGCATCGAACATTCTGCGGAAGAAATCGCGAAGTACAGTGAAATCTTCGATCAGTATGAATTCAGAAGAGATCTGATTCTGGCTGAAATCGAAAAGCACGGTGTGAAGGCTTCTGATCTGACCTGCGTTATGTCCAGAGGCGGACTGCTGCCGCCGGTATCTGCCGGTGCCATCCGCGTGAACCAGGACGTGGTGGATCAGCTGCATTATCACCCGCAGAACGAACACGCTTCCAATCTGGGAGCGGCGATCGCGCTGTCCATCGCGGAAGCGAATAATATCCCGGCGTATATCTATGACCCTGTTACTGTTGACGAAATGACAGAACTGGCGAAGGTTACCGGTATGCCGGAAATGCGCAGAAAGAGCCTGGGCCACAATCTCAACATGAGAGCCATGGCGCACAAGTATGCGGAAAACGCCGGCAAGAAGTATGACGAAGTAACCGTCATCGTTGCGCACATGGGCGGCGGAATCACTCTGACTCTCCATGATAAGGGCAGAATCATCGACATGGTTTCCGATGAGGAAGGTCCTTTCTCGCCGGAAAGAGCGGGCGGACTGCCTGCGTTCCAGCTGGTGGACATGGCATTCTCCGGAGAGTACGACAAGAAGTCCCTCATGAAGAAGATCAAGAACAATTCCGGTCTGGTGGCGCATCTGGGAACCAAGGACGCCAGAGAGATCGAGAAGATGATCGACAATGGCGACGAACACGCGAAGCTGATCTACGAAGCTATGGCGTATTCTATCTCCAAGCATATTGCGGCTCTGTCCGTAGTAGTTAACGGCAAGGTGGACGCCATCGTACTGACCGGCGGCATTGCCTATTCCAAGCCGTTTACTGATTGGATCAAAGAACGGGTATCCTTCATCGCTCCTGTGGAAGTTCTGGCGGGCGAAAAGGAAATGGAAGCCCTGGCAGCCGGCGCTCTGCGTGTACAGCGCGGCGAAGAAGAAGCCAAGACTTTTGTGAAGAATTTTTAATGCGGCAGGAGTGTGAAAACAATGAGCAATAAATCTAACACATCTTCCTTCCGTTATCTCGAACTGGTTCTCGGCACCGCGATTCTGCTGGTGCTGGGGTCCCTGTACGCGTGGTCTACCTACAGAGGCACTCTGGTGGAAGAATTCAACTGGTCGGTATCCTCCGCCCAGCTGACCTTCTCGATTTCCATGATGGCCTTCTGCCTGGGCGGTCTGTTTTCCGGGATTGTCAGCAAGAAGACGGGTCCCCGTCCGATGCTGATCCTCAGTGCGGTATTAATGTTTGCCGGACTGATCGTGGCGTCCCGCATCAGCTCCCTGGCGGGGCTGTACATTGCCTATGGTATCCTGTACGGCTTCGGCGTAGGCATCGGCTACAACGCGGTCATGGGTACCATCGTGAAGTGGTTCCCGGATAAAACCGGTCTCTGCAGCGGTGTACTGCTCATGGGCTTCGGCATCAGCTCCCTGGTGGTGGGCCGTGTGGGCGCAGGCCTGATCAACAGCATCGGCTGGAGAACGACCTTCCTGTATTTCGGTATCGTTTTCGGCGTCATCGTCCTGATTGCGGCTTTCTTCGTACGGCTTCCGAAGCCGGAGGAAACAGCCGGCCTGCAGGGCGGCGCTTCCAAAAAGACGGAACCGTTTGAAGAGAAGGATTACCGTGGAATGCTGAAGTCGGCGAATTTCTGGCTGTATTTCATCTGGACCATCGTTCTTTCTTCGGCAGGTCTGGTGATCGTCGGTAACTCCGCACCGTTTGCCAATACCATTACCGGCAGTCTGGAAACCGCGGCGACCATCGCGGGCATTATCTCGATCTGCAATGGCCTGGGCCGTGTATTCTTCGGCGCGCTGTTCGACAAAGCGGGTTACCGCATGACGATGCTGATTGTCGCAGTACTTTTCATTATTTCGACCTTTATTCTGATTCTCGCCAACCATACCGGCAGCATGGGCATTCTCATCGTGTCCTATGTTCTGGTAGGTCTGGCCTACAGCGGTGTAACACCGACCAATTCCGCGTTCGTAGCGAAGTTCTTCGGCAACACCAATTATCCGCTGAATCTCAGTATTGTAAATCTGTGCCTCCTGGTAGCGTCCTATCTCCCTCAGGTAGCGACCATGCTGCTGGACCGCACGGGCAATTATGACGGCGCGTTCTATTACATGATCGTGCTGGCTGTGATCGCACTGGTGCTCACATTCCTGATCCGGGCACCAAAGCAGGAACAGTAACGCTGGTCTCCGCCGGCGGCACCCTCTTTTCCCTGTTTATGCAGAGCTGCCGGCGAATCTTCGATCAGCCAGGACCGGCCGCGGAAGCGGCAATTCTCAGCATTATTATTAAGGAGATTTTATGTTAATCAGTGTTATTTTAGCGTTCTTCGGTGGCGTTCTCGCTACCTGTATCGGCGCTCTGGGATCTCTGTAATCCTGTGTGCTTTTGTAGCACTTGCAGGGGTATGCGCTCAGTGGGCGGGCTGTGAATACCCGATCGTTCTGGGCATCGCGTTTGGTTATTTCCTTTCCCCGCATCTCGGACTCGGGCCTGCGGCCTGCGCTCTCGGCTATGCCAAGAAGAGAGGCTGGGTGGAAGACAGTAAGGGCATCGGCCTCCCGCTGATGATGCTCGGTAAACCAAGCGTTCTGATCGTTGGCGGTATCTTTGCCGTTCTCTCTTATTTCATTAATGTCGGTCTGGCGACGGTTCTGCCGGGCAAAATCGACAGTATTTCCCTCTCGATCGTTGTAATCGGTATCATTGCGAAGCTGCTCTTCGGTAATGAAGGTCTGTTTGGTAAGGTTCCGGAAGGGGATACCCGTTTCGGCGTGAACAGCACAAACAACTGGATGCCGCACATGCCGTTCGGCAACGGAATCTATTACTGGTTCTTCGCCGGTTCTGCCGGTATCATTTCCACATACATCTTCTGGGAGATAAGTGAATACGCAAAAGAAACGAACAATCCGGGACTGGCCCAGGTTGCGATCTTCCCGATGTTCGCGCTGGCGGTTATCTTCCTGATTCTTCTGGTATGCGGACTGCCTTGCCCGGTATTCCACCACGTAGGGCTCACCAGCTGCTATGCCGGTATGATGGCCTATGGCGCAGGCCAGGGTGAACTGGTCGTTCTCCTCTGGGGTGCCGCTTTCGGTATCGTGTCCCACTTCGTTGCGGACTGGCTGGCAGATGTATTCCTGGTATACGGCGACGGCTATGTCGACCCGCCTTCTCTCTCCATGGCTGCCTGCTCCGTCTTCACCTGGATTGTATTCCCGGCACTCGGCCTGTATAACGGTACCGTCGGTATCGTGACTCCGGTTGTGATGCTGGTACTGACCGGCGTTCTGGCGATCGTAGTTCAGCAGAAGAGAAACGCTTCCATCGCTGCGCAGGCTGCAGCTGCGGCAGAAGGTGCTGCTGCATAACGGCCTGATCTGAATCAGAAGCTGTGTGAATTTTATATTGAATAAATTGTGACGAACCGTCGCATGGACCTTGGTCTGTGCGGCGGTTTTTATTGTCATTATAAACCGTTGTACAATGATTCGTTTTTTTTCGATCAGAAGGACCCGGGGCGTTTTTATGACAAGGAACATGTTTTTGTGGTATAGTTATATGAACATTTAAAGCGAAGAGGGATCAGATCAACGAATTTTTTATGGGTATATTGAGATCAAGAGAGAGTCTGCTCAGCGCCGGCGTCCGAAAACGATGGCTGCCGGGGCGGATCGGAGCAGCCGTCTGCATCATTATCTGCCTGCTTCTGCCTCTGGCGGAGCTGCTGGTAATGGATTACTACAATTATGACGGGGACATGGACCGGTATATAGAGCATTTCCATCTGCACCCGGATACGTTCTGCTTTGAAATACTGGTGATGTACACCCTGTTTTTTACATTGCTGTTTCTGCTGCGGCGATTGTATCTGACAAGCTTCCTCATGACAGCGCTGGCATTAATCTGCTCGTTTGTGCATTACATGAAAGTGAATCTGAACGGAGACCCTTTCATGCCGAACGATCTGGTCATGATCGGCAGTACGGGGCAGCTCATGGCGTTCATGGAGGACGCAAAAATGCCGCCGCACTTTACGCAGGCGGTGGTGGCAGCCGTTATATTAATGGTGATAATGTTTCCGTTCCGGAAAAGGATGCGCATCCGCAGCCGGAAGGTCATGATCATCGGCCTGCTGCTGGCGGCGCTGTGCCTGCATCTGGTTTTTGATTCGGGCAGTTCCAGGAAACTGATGGGGAAATTCAATCTGGATCCCAACAATGCAGCGATGCAGTCCAGCAATTACAGCGCAAACGGGTTTGTGGGCGCATTCACGCTGAATGTCTTTTCCCTGTATGTGGAGAAGCCGGCGGGCTATTCGGAAGCGGCTGTGAAGGCTTTGCTGGAGCCGTATCAGCAGGCACCGAAGACGGAGGCCGCGAAAAAACAGCCGGATATCATACTGGTGCTGAACGAAAGCTTTACGGATATCCGGGAAGTGGAACAACTGAAGTTCTCCCGCAATCCGCTGGAACAGTACGATAAAATACGGAAGAACAAAAACTGCATCAGCGGGAAGCTGTACGTCAGCGCGTACGAAGGCGGTACGGTCCGGCCGGAGTTTGAAATACTCACCGGGCTGACCGTGGACGGGCTGCCGGGCGGCATTCTGCCGTATGCGCACGTCAGAAGGCCGATGGAAACCTATGTCAGTTATCTGAAGAACGCAGGGTATTATACGCTGGCCATTCATCCGTATTATATGAAATTTTACGACCGGTATTATGCGTATGAATCCGTCGGATTTCAGGACTTTTTCGGCGAAGGTGCGCTGACGGAGCAGTTCAGCGATATTGAATACTCGCCGCAGAACCGGATCACGGATACGACTATGGCGGACATGATCGGGCATTACCTGGACGAATCGGAAAAACCGTGCTTCCTGTTTGCCATTACCATGGAAAACCACCAGCCGTATCTGAAGATGGAGGAAAAGCAGCTGCATGTGAAGGTTTCCTGCAGCGACAGCCGGCTGGACCCCGGCGATCTGGATATGGTGAACACCTATACCAGCAATCTGTATGACGCGGACCGCATGCTGGGGGATCTCTGCAGGTTCATGGATAAGCGGAAGGAACCGACCATGCTGGTCTTCTTCGGCGATCACAAGCCGAATCTGGGAAACACCTATGCTTCCCTGGGCACCTTTGATAAAGACGGCGTTTCCCTCGGTGATTATCAGAAGCAGTATGCCACGCCGTTTCTGATCTACACGAACTTTACGCCGGACAGGAAAAATTCCTTACTGCACACCGGCACCGACAATCAGGTTTCCACCTATAATCTGATGAATGCGGCGTTGAAGGCGGCGGGAATGGAACAGACTCCGTACATGCGGCTGCTGGAAGATTTCTATGGAACCATGCCGTATTATAATGTCCGTCTCGGGCTGCCTCTGGAGGAAAAGGCCGACGAGTACATTAACGCAATGCGCATGATAACTTATGACAGGATTTTCGGAAATAATTACAGCAGTGTGGTAAAATAATATTAATGGGAGAAGGAAATTTGGGAGACCCGGCGGCAGGCCGGACCAGAGAGGAAAAAGAATGATGATTTCAGACCGTTTGCTTGGCCTGGCTTTTGAATATAAAAAGCAGAAATTATGGAAGATATTACAGGAATCTGAGGTGTTCGGCATCCGGATGGAAGACGGAACCGCGGGATATATCTCCATCCTTGGGCAGATGGGCGCGCACAACGCGCTGGTCCTGTATATCGGCGATGCCGGTTTCGACTGCCTGCAGAGGCTTACCTCTGCGGACTTCAATGATATGGAGGAATC
>JAFWDF010000004.1 GCA_017534025.1 Bacillota bacterium | reverse complement strand
TTGGGATAACCCAACTCATATATGACAGCCGAATAGCACATATCATATTGAATCAATAGTTTTACTGCTTTAATCCGTTGTTCATAGGAATACATCGGACACCTCCTGCTATTCCAGGTCCAGGATTATGTCCGCACCCCCTGGGCCGGAAATTCGAAGATTCATAACAGTTCGGTGATGCTGTACCGGGCGAAGGCAAACCGTAAAAATATCGTGGTAGCGGTGAATGCCGGGCACGGGACGTCGGGCGGCACATCCGTGAAGACGCTCTGTCATCCGGACGGATCGGCAAAAGTGACCGGCGGCAGCACATCCGCGGGCTCGACTTACGCGGCGGCGATTAATGAAGGGACGACGCTGTCGGGCAATACGCCGGAGAGAGTGGCGACGCTGAAGCTGGCGCTGCGGGTGAAGGCGGATTTGCTGAACGCCGGGTATGACGTGCTGATGCTGCGGGAAACGGATGATGTCCGGCTGGATAATCTGGCCAGAACCATTATGGCAAATAATGCCGCGGATTGCCATATCGCGATTCATTATGATTCGACATCCAGCAGCAAGGGCCTGTTCTACTGCAGTGTGCCGAACAACAGCCGGTACCGCAATATGGAGCCGGTGAAAAGCCACTGGAGAGAACATGAAGCACTGGGACAGGCGATTCTGGCCGGCATGCGCCAGAACGGCGTGAAGATCTGGAACAGCGGTACGCTGGAAACGGATCTGACGCAGACGTCGTATTCCACGGTTCCTTCTGCCGTAGTAGAGGTCGGCGACAAGACCTCCAGCCGCTCGGATTCCGCGCTGGCGAGCCTGTCGGCAGGATTCGTCAGAGGCGTGGATCTGTATTTCGGGAAATAATGAATTGACAGGGAATGAGACGCGAAACGGCGAATTGTTGGACATTTTATATTAAAACAGCGGCAAATGTCCACGCCTGTGGACATTCCCGGAAAAAATCAGAGGAAATGTCCAACAATCGCGGGAGAACTAAGGTCTTGCCGGCTCAAAACCGCGAATTGTTGGACATTTTATATTAAAACAGCAGCAAATGTCCACGCCTGTGGACATTCCCGAAAAAAAGCAGAGGAAATGTCCAACAATCGCAGCAAAACCAAGGGCTTGCCGGCTCAAAACCGCGAATTGCCGGACATTTTAAAAAGGCTGTTGCACAGAACATCCATTGTTCAGTGCAACAGCTTTTTCATTATTCTGCGCTCACCAGCTCATCACCAAAGCGCCGGCGCATTTCAAACAGCGCCATCAGCGGCCCCTGGGAGTATTCCAGCAGGCGGGCAATTTCCATACGTTCCAGCTCGCCGGCCAGGAACGGGATCATTTCGCGATTGCCGCGGCATCCCAGCACAAGGCAGAACATGGACTTCATATATTCGCTGCGGACCTCCGGATAATGGAGGTAAATCCATTCGCTGTAATTTTCCTTGCTGTTGAGGAAAAAGTTGATCGCGTTTTCAATAAAAGTATTCTGCATGACGCTCAGGGATTTCTCTTTGATCAGGCTTTCCATGGAGGATTCCAGGGACAGAACCCGCTTCTGCAGAACGGACTGGCACAGGCCGTCCATCGGTTTGCGCATCCAGTTCAGAAGTGCTTCCGGGTTGGATTCCTGCTCGATTTCACTGCGCATGGCGATGGATTTTTTATCCTTGCCGAAACGCTTTACACACTGGCGGTCGATTTCCTCCACCAGCTCCGGCATTTTAAATAAAGAATATTCAAACCTGGCTACAGAGTCGGTTTTAATCGCATGTTTTTTAAAGAATTCGTCGTTTAATCTGATTTCCATGAAAGGCTCCTGTTTTAATGTATCCGCACTTAATGTATCTGCACCCGGGCCGCACTTGTATGGCGTCCGTGTCTGTTACAGTGTTAATGATTCTGCCGGCTCGGAAAAAGCAGGCTACCTTTTACTATAGCTTGTATGGCAAAGAATTTCAATCCCGAATCCGCCGGCGCCGCCGCAAGTTTGTATGCGCTGCGGATTGACACCCGGCGGGGAGGACGTTTATACTTCCTTAGGTAAGGGTAATAATGTAACACGGGCAGCGCGAACCGAAGCGCTGCTCCGATTAACATAGAATGAAACAGGGAGAGAGTCTGTGACACTGAATGAACTTAAGATCGGGCAGCGTGCCCGGATCGAGGAAGTCAGCGGGGAAGGCGCTCTGCGGAAGCATCTGCTGGATATGGGAATGATTCCGGGTGCAGAAGTGACGCTTATGCAGTTTGCGCCCATGGGAGATCCCATGGAAATCCGCATCCACGGATATGCACTGACGCTTCGCCTGTCGGAGGCCGAAAAGATCCGGATCCTTCCGGTCGAAGATACGCTGGAGCAGAAGGACAGCGGGGCTGAAGACAATCGCGGCAGCCGCAAAGAGAGCCATCACCCGGGACTGGGGGAAGAAGGCAAATTCCATCCGAAGGGCAGCGGCGATCCGCTCCCGGAGGGCACGACATTAACATTTGCACTGGTGGGCAACCAGAACAGCGGGAAAACAACCCTGTTCAACCAGCTGACGGGATCCAACCAGCACGTCGGCAATTTCCCCGGCGTGACGGTGGACCGCAAGGACGGCGTGATCAGAGGGTACCCGAACACGCTGATCACCGACCTGCCGGGCATATATTCCATGTCCCCGTATTCCAGCGAGGAGCTGGTGTCGAGGAACTTTGTGCTGGAAAACAAGCCGCACGCGATCATTAATATTATTGACGCAACCAATATTGAAAGAAATCTGTACCTGACCATACAGCTGCTGGAAACCGGAATCCCGACGGTGATAGCCATGAATATGATGGACGAGCTGACGGGAAATGGCGGGAGCATCGATGTCAATGCCATGGAATCCATGCTGGGCGTGCCTGTGGTGCCGATCAGCGCGGTGAAAAACCAGGGCGTGGATGAACTGGTCCGCCATGCGGTGCATGTGGCGTATTATCAGGAACGTCCGATGAAGCAGGATTTCTGTGACAGCAGGGACCAGGGCGGCGCGGTGCACCGCTGCCTGCATGCCATTATCCATCTGATCGAGGACCATGCGGAGAAGGCGGGACTGCCGGTACGGTTTGCGGCCAGCAAGATCCTGGAGGGTGATTCGCTCATTCTGGAACAGCTGGAACTGGACCGGAATGAAATCGAAACCATGGAGCACATTCTGAAGCAGATGGAGGCCGAGCGCGGTCTGGACTGCAGCGCGGCGGTGGCGGATATGCGATTCGCATTCATCCGGAAGGTCTGTGACGCCTGTGTGACCAAGCCGCGGGAAAGCCGTGAATACCTGCGCAGCCGGCGGCTGGACCGGATCCTGACCGGCAAGTATTCAGCGATTCCGATGTTTATTGCCATTATGGGCGCGGTATTCTTTCTGACCTTTAATGTCATTGGCGCCTGGCTGCAGGATCTGCTGGAGACCGGCATTTCGTCGCTGGCGGACATAACGGAGCACGTGCTGGAGGCAGCGCATGTAAATGACGTCATCCGCAGCCTGATCATTAATGGCATCTTTGAAGGGGTTGGGAGCGTACTCAGTTTCCTGCCGATTATCGTGGTGCTGTTCTTCTTCCTTTCAATAATGGAAGACAGCGGGTACATAGCCCGGGTTGCCTTTGTTATGGACAAGCTGCTGCGGCGGATCGGGCTGTCCGGACGGAGTATCGTGCCGATGCTCATCGGGTTCGGCTGCACGGTACCGGCGGTTATGTCGACCCGGACGCTGCCGAGTGAACGGGACCGGAAAATGACCATTCTGCTGACGCCGTTCATGAGCTGTACGGCGAAGCTTCCAATTTACGCGTTTTTTGTAAATGCCTTTTTCCGCGAACATGGCGGTCTGGTAATGACCGGCCTGTATGTGCTGGGCATTCTTTTTGGAATCCTGGCTGCGCTGATTTTCAGGGGAACCCTGTTCCGGGGCGAACCGGTGCCGTTTGTCATGGAACTGCCGAATTACCGGCTGCCCGGCGTGCGCAGTGTACTGATGCTGCTGTGGGAGAAAGCCAAGGACTTCCTGCAGAGAGCATTTTCCATTATATTAATAGCCACGATTGTCGTCTGGTTCCTGCAGAGCTTCGATCTGCACTTTAATCTGGTGGAGAATTCGGAAGACAGCATGCTGGCCATGGCGGCCAATGTGCTGGTACCGCTGTTCCGGCCGATCGGACTGGGCGACTGGCGAATCTGCACCGCGCTGATCAGCGGGATCATGGCGAAAGAAAATGTAGTGTCCATCCTGAAGGTACTGTTCGGCGCCCAGGGAGGCGTGACCGCGGTTATGTCTTCACTTTCCGCAGCGTCCCTGCTGGTGTTCAGCCTTTTGTATGTGCCATGTGTTGCGGCCATCGCATCGATCCGCCGCGAGCTGGGCGGCAGATGGGCAATCGGCGTCGCCATCTGGCAGTGTGTCATTGCCTGGTTCGCGGCCCTTCTGGTCCGCATGATCGGCCTTCTGCTCGGACTGGGCTGAACCGGGGCCGGATAAAGAGGAGACAAAGGATATGAATGTTGCAGATCTGATTGTAATATTGATACTGGCGGGAGTAGTTTTTCTGGCAGTTCGCAGTATCCTGCGCCGGAGGAAAAACGGCTCCTGCTGCAGCGGAGCCTGCGCGTCCTGCATGCAGAAGTGCAGCACGGCGAATCCGTTGCGAAAACAGAGTTTTTATAGTGAAGAAAATGGCCGGCGGGATATAGAATAATCCCGCCGGCCGTGCTATTATCTATTTGGATGAAATGTGAACGACCGGCGCTGCCGGCCGCTCGGCTGACGAATCGCTGGGGGAGGAAGACGAATCATGAAGAAAACCAAGATCTGGAGTATGTTTCTTTGCATTGTACTGATGCTGACGGCTGTGGTGGTCCTGACGGGCTGCGGAGGCGGCGGCAGTGAAAGTTCGGCGGATGCCGCCGGCCAGGGTGAAGAAGACGCCGGTCCGGGAGTTGTTACTTCCTCCAACGGGATCATTTCCATTGAAAATACCGAAAACTACGAACCGCAGATCAGCTCCGGTTCCGAGAAAGTGACACTCTGGCGCATCGGCCGGGAAGAGGGCGAGAACGATCATTTCGTGGAAGTGGAAGCGGCTTCAACGGATGGCAGTATTATCAGTGCCGCCACGGTCTGCAAAAGCTATGTGCAGGGGGCCCCTTATTCCATGCAGGCGCTCAAGGGGGATCCGGATGCCTTTATGGGGGAACATCCGACTATTTACACGAACCCGACCGAAATTACATTAAACGGGGAAACCTATATCCGGACCGAATGCATTACGAACGGCGCCGAATCGTACAAGATATTCGGCTCAGTCAGCGGAAGACCGGTCATTATCAGTGTCTGTGACGACCGCGACAATGAAGATGTGCAGAAGATGCTGGAAACCCTGCGCATTACATACAGTTAAGTACGATTCGCAAAGATTGCTGTGCCGGGAACGGGAGAAATGTTCCGCCTTCCGGTGCGGAGGCGGAGGTACAAATCAGGAGGACATTATGAGAAAGTATAAAATCGCAAATCTGGTCGGTCTGGTTTTGCTGGTGGTCAGTATAATCCAGGTGCTCGGCCTGAAAACATTTTTCGCCGGCTGCAGCAAACGGGACAACGGCTCATGGATGAATTGCCGCTGGGCGACCCAGGCGGTCATCGGGGTGTCGCTGCTGTTAATTGTAATGGCCGTGATGCTGATTCTGGTACGCAGCACGAATACCAAGAAGGGTATTGCGCTGGCCATGATTCCGACGGCTCTTCTGAATATACTTCTGCCGGGCTATCTTATTCCGCTCTGCACCAGTACCAGCATGCGCTGCCATACGACCATGCTGCCGGCCGTGCGGATCCTGTCCCTGATTATTGCCGGCATTGCGCTGGTGGAAGTACTGGGACTGCTCTTTGCAGGCCGTCGGGAACGCAAGCAGATGGAGGCTGCCATGGAAGCAGGAACACATGCTGACGAGGCTCTGGAGCAGGCAGAAGTGCCGGCCATAGAAGAACCGGCGCAGGAACCGGAGAAGGAACCAGCACGGGAAATACCGCAGGAAACGTCACAGGAACCGGCTGAGGAATCACCGAAGGAACCGTCTGCCGGACAGGAGGCATAAGAATGAAGCAAAGATGGAGAAAAATACTGACGGGCGTCATGGTGCCCGCAATGCTCTTCTGCAGTATTCCGCTGACCGGTCTGCCGGTCTTCGCAGAACGTGCGGATGAAGCAGCGTGGCAAGTGAAACCGTCGGATATCCGGGGGGAACTCCACTCGACCGTCGTCTGTCCGGAAGAGGCGGACGCGGACGGCTTTCTGTTCCACCTGGAGGACAGCGCGGAGCTTCTGGACGACGCGCTGCCGGAAGGTGTGGAAACCGTTCCGTTCACGGACGGCACCTATACAGCGGAAACCCTTGATCAGATTCTGGATTTTGTTCCGGAAGAAGATATCGAATACATTGAACCAAACTATACGGTATACCTGCAGGACGCCGAGGCTGTCCCGGACCCGGAGGCGGATGATCCGTACTATCAGTCCGGTGCCCAGTGGAACCTGGAGGACATTCATGCCGGCAGTGCCTGGGAACTGGGTCTGGAAGGGCAGGACCGGGACACCGCGGCAGATATGGATTATGACGGAAATGCCGGTAATGACGACGTCATCGTAGCGGTGATCGATTCCGGCATCAACCCGGAACACGAGGATTTTGCCTCCGGCACCCTGCTGGAGGGACAGACCTTCCTTTCCGGTACCACCGATGCCAGGGACGCTTTGGGACACGGCACGCTGATCGCCGGCATTATTGCTGCGAGCAGAGACAATGCCGCGGGGATTGCCGGGATCGCGGATCATGTGAAGATCCTGCCGCTCCGGGTATTCGACCGGGGCAACACGAGCCTTTCAACCATTACCAGTGCCATTAATTACGCGGTTTCCCAGAAGCAAACGTTTGATTCATCTTCCGGGAAAAATGGCACGAATATCAGCGTCCTGAATATGAGCCTCGGCTTCTCCCATTCCTCCACGGAACTGCAGAATGCCGTGAACCAGGCCATTGACGCGGGAATCATTGTAATCTGCTCCGCCGGCAACGCCGGCACGACGGCGGCCAATTATCCGGCCCAGTACGCCATTGGGGTCGGCGCCACGGACCAGAGCGGCGCGGCGGCGAGTTTTTCGCAGAGACTTTCCAAAGACAATGGCGAGGGATACGAAAACAAGCTCTGGGTAACTGCGCCGGGCAAAACCATTATCGGACCGTATTATTACAGCTCCGAAGCCTATATGACCGACAGCGGCACCAGCTTTGCGGCGCCGCAGGCAGCAGCGCTGGCGGCGGTCTGCAAGGGCATTGACAACAGCATGACGCACAGTCAGTTCCGGCAGCTGCTGAAGGATACGGCAGCTGCAGCCACCGGCTCATCCGGCAATATTGACGGGCAGGATGTGGAATTCGGCTGGGGCCGGCTGGATTTTGCAAAAACGATTGACTATCTGCTGGCACAGAAAACCGGTTCTTCGAAGGTGACGGTTACTGTGCGCAACGAGAACGGGACCGCGCTGACGGGCGCGTCTGTGCGGCTTTTTGCCTGCGCGGAGGACGGTTCGGCCGGTGCGGAAGTGAAGCCGGATACCTCCGGCAAATACAGTCTGACGCTGGGGAAAAAGTATCTTTACCGGGCTTCGACCGGCGCCAATTATCCGGAACAGGAAGGGACAGCCGTGCTGCTGGCGTCTGACAGCCGGCTGCTGATTACACTGCGCAGCCAGGTTTACCCGACCCGCTTTATTGTGCAGGATTCGGAGGGCAATGCCCGTACAGACGCGGCGGTTACCCTGCAGAAGAATGCAAGGAAAAACTGGAGCCGTCCGCGAACGGCAGTTATCCGACCGGGGACGGAAGCTATTCATATTCTGTGAGCGTGACCGGCCTGCCGGCGGCAGAGGGTTCCTTTACGCTGGATAATGTTCCGGCTTCGAAGCTGGAGGATGGCGTGAACGTGGTCCGGGTCATGCTGGACGGATATGTTTCGCGGTCTCCGTCCTGCACGGATGAAGGGGAGGCTGTCGTGAACGGAAAGGCGGCGGCCATTCCGGCACTTGGGCATGACTACGGGACGGACGGATTGTGTACGCGCTGCGGCGCCGGACAGCCGGTTCCTTCCGGCGATCCGACTTTGAAGATCGCGGGCAGCAACATTTCCCTTACCGAATTGAAACGGCTGGGGAAAACAGCCTATCTGTTCTACTGGCCGAATAATTCCAGCTATTATGACCGCCGGGTAGAGGGCGTGTTCATTAAAGACCTTGTGGAAAAGTACGGGAACGGAAGCCGCTGTGTGCGGCAGATCACGGTTACTACTGCAGCCGGGGAGACGAAATACTATCCGGTTACCTGGTTCCAGGAGACGATGCTCGCATGGAATATCGACGGACAGGACATTGGGGCGGACGGATCAAACAATGGATTCCGGATGGCGGTGAATGACGGTAATGATTCGCACTGGGCCAATGCGCCGGTCGAAATTGCATTTACGTACCGGAGTCATTCCTATGAAGGCGATCCGGTGAATGTGCCGGCGACCTGCGGAACCGATGGTTATACAAAACAGGTCTGCTCTGTCTGCGGTCATGAGACACGCACGAATGTGGTACCGGCCACCGGCGAGCACAGCTGGGACGGCGGCAGGGATTTATATGATAAAAATGGCAAGGTCACCGGCGCAGCGCTGTATTTCTGCACGGTCTGCGGGGAAACGTGGATCGAGCGGAGCGCTTTTCCGGTGGAAACCGTGCCGATGTTCCGCCTGTATAATCCGAACAGCGGGGAGCATTTCTATACCGGATCCGAAGAGGAGCGGGATAATCTGGTCGGAGAAGGCTGGAATTACGAAGGTATCGCGTGGAATGCCCCGGTGACGTCGTCGAAGCCGGTGTATCGATTGTATAATGCCTATGCCGGCGATCATCATTACACACTTTCCGCTGGAGAGCGGGACGAGCTGGTGGCTGCCGGATGGCGGTATGAAGGTGTTTGCTGGAATTCCTGGGAGACCGGTGAATCGGGCGGGGAAGCATTATACCGTCTGTACAATCCGAATGCCTACCAGACCGGCGGCTCCGGAGCGCATCATTATACCCGGTCGCAGGAGGAACGGGACTATCTGGTCAGCCTGGGCTGGCGGGACGAGCGCATCGCCTGGTATGGCGCAGCATGGAAATAACTGCGGATTAAAACAAAATATAATCGAATGGATGTAAAAAAGATCCCGGCGCATAGGAGCCGGGATCTTTGATTTTACAGGGAAGGCATATTCCATTTGAATATGTAGGAAAGGCTTCGGATAATTACCATGAACACGATACTGATGACGCTCGAGATAATGACGCCCATGCCGGCCATGTTGAAGCAGAGATAGTAAAGAAGGCAGCCGGCCAGAGCCGCCAGGGCGTAAATGCGTTTCCGCAGGATGACCGGCGTTTTGCCGGCCAGAATGTCCCGGAGCACACCGCCGCCGACGGCGGTGATCAGACCGATGAACATGGCCAGGCAGAAGCTGTGTTCATATCCGCATTTGAAGACCGTTTGCACGCCGGAAATGGCGAACACGGCGAGCCCCATGCTGTCCGCAGCATTCAGAATGAAATCGTAGACCGGCGGAATATCCGGTTCCGGCGCTGCAGCGGCGCCAGTGTCAGTGCCGCCTTGTATATCTTCTGCTGCGCCGCCTGAGCCTGCAGCAGCGGCAGCTTCAGCCGCCAGCTGCCGGCTGTTCCGCAGATACATTCTTTTGTTATGATATAGAATCGCCGCGGTGATCATGGAAACAACCAGGGCCAGCAGTACATATCCGGGTGTCCGGAACATTTGGGGCGGCGTGATTCCCAGAAGAATGTCCCGCATTATGCCGCCGCCGATTGCGGTGACACATCCGAGCACAAGGGCCCCGAACAGATCGAGATGCCGTTCGCCGGCAACCATTACGCCGGAAATAGCGGCTACAATAATGCCTGCAATCTGCAGGACAGTTATAATATCAAAAAACATCAGAGTTCCTCATTTTTCTGTTTCTAAGAGAGACGGTATTACGCAACAGCTGACTATATTATCGCATCCGGAAGGAAGATGCAAGGTGTTTTTCGGGAAAAACGACTGCGGAAATGCAGGATTCACGGGCGAGGCAGCGGGAATTGTATAAGAACTGCATTTTTTCAAGGTTTTGGGAACAAAACCGGGTATTTTATGGTATCATAGGTCTAATAAATTACCGGAGCCGTATGCCCGGCGGGAGCGGCTTCATTTTCAGCTTCATTAATGAAGAGGAGGAGAATAGTTCAATGTCAGCAAATGTAAATGAAAAGTTAAAGGTTGGAATCCTGGGCGCTACCGGCATGGTCGGACAGCGTTTTATCACACTTCTGGATCAGCATCCGTGGTATGAAGTGGTCGTGCTGGCGGCCAGTGCAAGAAGCGCAGGCAAAAAATACAGTGAAGCCGTAGGCGGCCGCTGGAAAATGGACACCCCGATTCCTGACGCGGTAAAAGATATCGTGATCATGAATGTTAATGAAGTGGAAAAAGTCGCTGCGGAAGTAGATTTTGTTTTCTCCGCGGTGGATATGTCCAAAGAAGAAATCCGGGCGATTGAAGAAGCCTATGCCAAGACGGAAACTCCGGTAGTTTCCAATAACAGTGCACACCGCTGGACACCGGACGTGCCGATGGTAGTTCCTGAAATCAATGCGGAGCACTTTGACATCATTGCAGCGCAGAAGAAGAGACTGGGCACGGAAAAGGGCTTTATCGCGGTTAAGCCGAACTGCTCCATCCAGGCGTATGCTCCTGCTTTTGCGGCATGGGCGGAATTCGAACCGACGGAAGCCGTTATCACGACTTATCAGGCGATCTCCGGTGCCGGCAAAACCTTTAAGGAATGGCCGGAAATGATCGAGAATATCATTCCGTACATCGGCGGTGAAGAAGAAAAGAGCGAAAAGGAACCTCTGAAGATCTTCGGCCACATCGAAGGCGATCAGATTGTCAATGCGGAAGAACCTAAGATCACCTGCCAGTGCGTGCGTGTACCGGTTCTGAACGGCCACACCGCTGCAGTATTTGTAAACTTCAAGAAAAAGCCGACTAAGGAACAGCTGATCGAAAAGCTGGTGAACTTCCGCGGTCTGCCGCAGGAGAAGGAACTGCCTAGCGCACCGAAGCAGTTTATCCAGTATCTTGAAGAAGAAAACCGTCCGCAGGTCAAGGCGGATGTGGATTACGAGAACGGCATGGGCGTTTCCATTGGCCGTCTCCGCGAAGATCATATGTATGACTTCAAATTTATCGGTCTGGCGCACAATACTGTTCGCGGCGCAGCCGGCGGCGCGGTACTCTGCGCAGAATCCCTGACAGCACTGGGCTATATCGCAAAGAAGTAGCCGCAGCTGCCCGCTGGGGCGGGCAGAAACATCATAATACAAAAAGAAGACCCACGGATGGCAAGTCCGGCGTGCGAAAGAGGCGCTGCCGGGAGCCGTTCCGTGGGTTATTTTTTTAAAATCTGTGAATCTTGCTTTTCAGGCATAATCCGAAAGCTTATCCTGTTCTGCTCTGCGAACTGCCGTGCTGGACAATTTCAATCCCGGGGCGGTTGATTGTCCGGCGCTGCCGGACAATCCATCTTTCTAAACCGCAGTTTGCCCGGCAATTAATCCCAGCAGGTAATATCTTCGGTATCTGCCAGTTCAATATCAGAAATGGAAAACTCAGGATCTGCGCCCTTGCGCTTCTTTTCTTCATAGTCGCGAAGAACCTTCAGGACAATTCCGGAGAGCACCAGGCAGGCCGGAATATTAATCAGCGTCATGCCGGCCATGGTGATGTCTGCGATCGCCCAGGCAGCATCCATTGGAATCAGGGCGCCGATGAAAATCGCGACAACACAGAAAATATAGAAGATATTCATGAATTTTCTGGATGGCATGGTCTTGTGGTTCAGGTAAGCCAGGGCATTATCACAATAATACAGGTTGCCCAGCAGGGTGGTGAACGCGAACAGGATCATGGCCACGGTGATGAAGATCGGGCCGAGGTGGCCGAATACGGTTGCCATGGCGTTCTGCACGTAAGGCGCACCGGCAACTTCTGCATTGTAATCTACGCCGGAAGCCAGGCACATGAGAGCTGTAGCGGTACAGAGCAGCATGGTGTCGATATATACAGATACTGTCTGCACCAGACCCTGCTTCGCCGGGTGGGAAACTGCCGCAGAGGCGGAGGCGTTCGGAGCGGAACCGACACCGGCTTCGTTGGAGAACAGACCTCTCTTGATACCGTATACTACACAGGATCCGGCAAAGCCGCCGAAAATAGCCTGGAAATCAAACGCGCTGCGGAAGATTTCCACGAACATGGCCGGAATATGTGTAATGTGCGCGATAATGACAATCAGTGCGACGATTACATAACCGATACCCATGACCGGAACCAGAACGGATGTAATGTGGACAATCCGCTTGCCGCCGCCGAACAGGCAGTAGCCGACGAGAACGGCAAGGATCAGGCCGATAATGGCCGGCGTCCAGGAATTGTAGAAGCTGTAGGCCGCGAAAGTGGACTGCAGATTGTAGGAGGCCAGCATGTTAAACCCGAATGCGTAGGTCGCGATCAGGAAAATGGAGAACAGAATCGAGAAAATCGGCAGTTTCAGAGCCTTTTCGATATAGTAGGCAGGACCGCCGTAGTAGGATCCGTCCGGATGCCGCCGTTTGTAAACCTGCGCCAGCGTACTTTCAAAGAATGCGGATGCCGCGCCGATGATACACATGAGCCACATCCAGAAACAGGCGCCCGGTCCGCCGAAACAGATGGCGGTGGATACGCCGACGATGTTGCCGGTACCGACACGGGACGCAGTGGAGACGATCAGTGCCTGAAACGAGGACACCGCCTTGCCTTCTTTTTCAGCCGGCGGTTCCAGGATCAGCCGGCAGGCTTCCCCGAACATA
>JAFWDF010000020.1 GCA_017534025.1 Bacillota bacterium | reverse complement strand
GAATAATGTCAAATGAAGCAAAGAAAACCGCATTCAAAGACACTATGGCCGGCCCTACTGTCGTTCTTCTTCTGATCTGCCTGGTTATTTCCGGTGCGCTCTCTGTGGTTTATCAGGTGACCGCTCCGAAGATCGAACAGATCAACAAGGAAATTGCCGATGCCGCAAGACTGGAAGTACTGCCTGACGCCGACGCATTTACTGCGGTGGAAGGCGACCTGCCGGAAGGCACGACGGAATACTACATTGCCAATAATGGCTCCGGTGTAGTTGTCACAACTGAAAACAAGAGCTTTGGCGGAACCATTACCGTAATGACAGGTTTTGACGCGAGCGGCGCCATTACCGGCGTCACCATCACGGAACACGCAGACACCGCGGGTGTGGGTACCAAGGCTATGGAACCGGAATATCTTGCCGAACAGTATAACGGCAAGACCGAAACGGAAGATGCCGCTAATATCAAGAAAGATACGCAGGTTGACGAAGTCAGCGGAGCGACGGTATCCTCCAACGGAATCTATGGCGCCGTTAATGAAGCAATCGACGCTTATGCCGAAATCGGAGGTGAACTGAAATGACAGAAAGATCCAAGTTATCGATCCTCACGAACGGCATAATTAAGGAAAACCCGGTTCTGGTGCTGATCATCGGTACCTGTCCGTTCCTGGCGACTTCCACAAGCGCGCTGAACGGACTGGGTATGGGACTTTCCACCACCGCCGTTCTGGTATGTTCCAATATCGTTATTTCGATCCTGAAGAACATTATTCCTAACAGAGTCCGTATCCCGTGCTATATCACCGTTATCGCGGGCTTTGTAACCATCGTGCAGTTCCTGCTGAAAGCGTACCTGCCGTCGCTGAATGCGTCTCTGGGTATCTATATTCCGCTGATCGTAGTAAACTGCATCATCCTCGGCCGTGCCGAAATGTTTGCCAATAAGAATTCCGTAGTCGATTCCGCACTGGACGGCATCGGCATGGGTCTCGGTTTCACACTGGCCCTGTTCATCATGGGTATGATCCGTGAATTCATCGGCGCCGGTACTTTCCTCGGAATGGAAGTCACTGCGAATCTGATCGATCCGATGACCATCCTGACCATGGCTCCGGGCGGCTTCTTCGTATTCGGTGTACTGACTGCTGTGATCAACAAGATCACCAAGGGTAAGGTAAACCGCAACTTCGACGAATCCATCTGTCCGGGCACACCGGAAAATCTCGCGCTGGCTGAAGAAGCTGCCGCCAAGGAAAAGGCCGCCAAGCTGGAAGCCGCCAAGAAGGCTGCAGAAGCAAAGAAAGCCGAAGCTGCCAAAGCCGAAGCTGCCAAAACAGCAGCAGCGGAAAAAGAAGCGCTGGAAAAAGCCGCCGAAAAGCTGGAAACGAAGGCTGCTGAAGGCGCGGAAAAACCGCAGGAAAGTGCTGCGGTTAACGCGGAGAAGCTTCGGGCAACCATTCTGGAGAAACTGCAAAAGGGTGCGGAAAACGCGGAAGGAGGCGATAAATAATGGCTCAGTATTTATCCATTATGCTGACGGTTATGATCGTCAATAACTATGTACTCGCTCAGTTCCTCGGCATCTGCCCGTTCCTTGGTGTATCCAAGAAACTGGACTCCGCCGTCGGTATGAGTATCGCCGTTACTTTCGTAATGGTTCTGGCAACCTGCGCGACCTGGCCGATCCAGAATCTGCTTCTGGAACCGCTGGGCATCGGTTATCTGCAGACAGTTGTCTTCATCCTGGTTATCGCTGCACTGGTACAGCTGGTTGAGCTCGTCATGAAAAAATACATGCCGCCGCTCTATACCTCCCTGGGTATTTATCTTCCGCTGATCACCACGAACTGCGCCGTACTGGATGTTACCGTAAACAATATCGACAACGAATTCAATTTCATCGGTTCCCTGTGCAACTCTCTGGGTGCGGGCATCGGCTTCCTGATCGCCATGGTAATCTTTGCCGGCGTTAGAGAAAGACTGGAATATGCTCCGATTCCGGAAGGCCTCAAGGGTATCCCTATCACACTTATTTCTGCATCGATCCTGTCTGTATCCTTCATGGGATTCAGCGGTGTTATCGAAGGTATTTTCGGTTAAGGAGGGCCAGTAAATGATGTCAGTATATTTATATCCGGTTCTCCTGGTCTGCGTGGTCGGCGCGATTGCCGGCATCATGCTGACCATTGCCGCAAAAGTAATGTATGTGCCGGTAGATGAACGTGTGGAACAGCTCACCGAAGCGCTTCCGGGCGCCAACTGCGGCGGCTGCGGATTCGCAGGCTGCTCCGACTATGCCGGTGCGATCGTAAACTCCGGTGCCGACATCAATTCCTGTGCAGTAGGCGGTCCCGCCTGCGCAGCCAAACTGGCTGAAATCATGGGTATGGAAGCCGGCAGCGCCGAGCCGCAGGTTGCGACAGTACGCTGCGGCGGCTATGGTGAAAAAACAAAGAAGATTCTGGAATACAAGGGCGTTCCGACCTGCAAGGCCAACAAATCCATCTACAGCGGTGACGGGGCCTGCATGCACGGCTGTATCGGTCTGGGTGACTGTGTAAGCGCCTGCAAGTTCAATGCGATCGGCATTGTCAATGGCGTTGCCTGGGTCGACAGAGAAAACTGTGTCGGCTGCGGCGCCTGTGCTAAGGCATGTCCGAATAATCTGATCGCACTGATCCCGAAAAGCAGTCTTGTCTACGTTGCGTGCAGCAACAAGGATAAGGGTGCTTCCACCAGAAAACAGTGCTCTGCCGGCTGCATCGCCTGCCAGAAGTGCGTGAAGACCTGTAAGTTCGATGCCATTTCCATCGTTGATAACCATGCGGTGATCGACCCTGAAAAATGCAAGAACTGCGGCATGTGCGCCAAGGTCTGCCCGGACAGCAGCATCATCAAGTTGCCGAAACCAAAGAAAAAGGAAGCGACTGCGTAAGAGAAGATACGCTCTGCTTCTGCGAAAAACAAAATTAAACCCTTGATTTTTTGCAGGAAAATGCAATATAATACGTTTGTTGAGTAGCGAAAGCGTAAGTCCAGACACGGACTTGCGCTTTTTTTCATAGGTTTCAGGAGGAATATAGTACCATGAATCAGACAGTCAGACGCCGTCCCATGGCGGCAGCCATATTATCACTTTCTCTTCTCACCGTCATGGCAGGTGCCGCAGTAGCACCGGCCCTGGGTGTGATCAGAGACTATTTTGCAGCGGAAAGTCCCATGCTGGTACAGATGATCATCAGCATGCCGGCGCTGTTCATTTTCATTACAAATCTTATTTTCCCGGCTCTCTGCCGCCGGTTTCGCACAAAGACACTGGTCATGGCCGGCCTTCTGCTGTATACGCTGGGCGGTATTGCCGCCGGTCTTTTCAGCAATATTTACCTGCTCCTGATAATGAGGGCGCTGGTCGGCATCGGTGTCGGCATCATTATGCCAATGTCCACCGGCCTGCTGACATACTACTTCGCGAATGACGGCCTGGACCGCATGATGGGACTGTCCTCCGCCATGAATCAGATGGGCGGTGTAGTGGCTACCCTGCTGGCAGGGATTCTCGCCGCCATAAACTGGAGAGCTGCTTTTCTGGTATATCTGCTCGGTCTGATCAGCATCGTTCTCATTGCATTATTTCTACCGGACGACCGTCTGGATTCCGGCGACGGCGCACAGATTTCCGGACGCTCTCTTGCGGAATACGCTCCTTACATTATCGGCATGTTTTTCGTCATGATGTCTTTCTTCATTTATCCCTCCAACTGTGCCATGGAAACGGCAAAGGAAGGAATTATTCCGCAGAATGCGGTCGCCGCAGTCATGGCTTTCGCGGATTTAGTCGCCTTTGGAGGCGGCCTGCTGTTCGCAAAGCTCAACCGGACGCTTCGCAACTCCACCCGGTTAGTCGCACCGCTCGCTTTCCTGCTGGGGTATTTTTTCCTGCTCGTTCCGGGCGGCTGGACAGGCGGAATTTCTGGTGCCGCATGCATCGGATTCGCAAATGGGGTCGGCATCCCGTACCTGATCGCCTCCGCCTCGAAGAAAGCAGGACGTGCTGCAGTAACCACCGCCATTCCACTGTTGTCTGCAGCTCTGTATATCGCGCAGTTCAGCACTCCGATTCTCTTGAACCTGCTGGAACGCATTCCGGGAATTGCCGGTTCCGGACACCCGTCTTACCTGATCGGAATCGGCGTGTCGCTGGTCCTTATCGCCTGGTCAGCCGTGATGCTGAAAGAACCTGCAGCTGTGACCAAATCGCGCCATGCGCGGTCTGAAACGGCAGCCCATGCAACTGTTAATTAATAGCTGCAGAAACTGATGTGCCGGACAATTTCAATCATTTAGCGGTCAAATGTCCGGCTCAGCAGGACACTTCATCCTTCCTAACAGCGGTTTGTCCGGCACGCGGCGCCATTATCCGCTGAAATCAGCTTTTCCCACTCGCCGCGCTGGACAATTTCAATCCTTTAGCAGTCAAGTGTCTGGCTCTGCCGGACACTTCATCCCTCAAAACAGCGGTTTGTCCGGCACGCGGCTCTTGATTCTGCACGCAACCCCTAAACAGAAGCCGCCTGCTTCCCCCTACCCGCCGCGAGAAATCAAAAACAGGGCTGTGAAAAACCGCGCGTCTTACCCGCCGTTTTCCCACAGCCCTGTTCTAATTATTTAATTGCAATCCGCCGCAGCCGCAGACTCTGCCTCCGCCGCTGCCTTAGACTCAACCTCTGCCTCAGATCGACAGATCCAGTTCTTCCCTCTGATTGAGCAGCATAATCTCGGACAGCAGTTCCTGCTGGCGCTCATAAACCAGAAGCTCGCGGTTGTGCTTGAAGTACTTATCGCAGCCGTACCGGCTGATGAACTTCGCGGAATGATAGTTGACCGTCATTTCCGTTACTGCCACCAGCATCTCCTGCTCGCTGCCGAACACATCCTCAATGAAGGTGAACATATTGTCCAGTTCCGCCTGCGTCATTTCGATGTGTTCCTTCATCTCCGCCACACGGCCGGCAAATTCTGCCCGGATCCATTCAAAGCCTTCCTGCAGGTCTTCAATTCCCTGCTCATGAAGCGCTCTTCTGTAATCCTCCAGCGTGATGATGACTTTGCGGAGCACGATTTCGCGTTCCTTCGACAGCGCATTGGCACGCTTCTTTTCGTGATATACTGTTGATCTCTGCAGAATGTACTTGCCCAGTACCGCGTCGACCGGCGCCTTCACCATTTCCGTCAGGCCCTTCAGTTCGCTGAGCAGCTTATGCAGTTCGGTAATATAATCCTCGGTGGAAATCGCCTTCTTGATGTCGTCGCCTACCGCTTCGATCAGCAGGCCCACCAGCGTGAGACGTTCGTCGAACTTCGCCGCTTTTGCACGGTCCGCAATATCCTGCGAATAGGTTCCTTCCAGAATACTCGGAATCTGGTAATCCGACTTATATTTATTATACAGATCGTAATAAATGGCGAATTCCTTCGCGACCTTGGCATGCTGCACATACTGGCCGATCAGGCGCTCATCCACAGGGTACTCCTGCTTTTCGTACAGCTTGATCATGGTGGACAGATCTTCCCAGCCTCTGGCCGTTACGAATTCAATGCCGTCCACTGTAGTCTCGATGGCGTAGAAATCTTTCTTCTTAATCTCCAGGTACGTGATGATCGCCGGATGCACATTGTTTTTATATGCGTATTCCTTCCAGACTTCAAAATCAGGCTCTACAACGATCTTCTTGACACGGTCCAGAGTAACGATATCGAATTCCCGCACCGATTTGTTCGCTTCCGGCGGGTTGCCCGCAGTGGCAATGACCCAGCCCTCCGGCACCTCGTGTTTGCCGAAGGTCTTGAACTGCAGGAACTGCAGCATGGCCGGCGCCAGTGTCTCGGATACGCAGTTGATTTCGTCCAGGAACAGAATGCCTTCCTCCAGCCCGGTAGCTTCCATTTCATCGTAAACAGAAGCGATGATTTCACTCATGGTGTACTCGGAAACACTGTATTCCAGGTCGCCATAGGTTTTCGTCTCAATCTTCGGGAGACCGATGGCACTCTGCCGTGTATGATGCGTCATGGAATAGGAAACCAGCCCGATTCCCAGCTCCTGCGATATCTGTTCCATAATCGCCGTCTTACCGATGCCCGGATCACCGATCAGCAGGACCGGTCTCTGCCGCACACGGCTGATGACGTAATCGCCGAATTCATCCTTTTCCAGATAAGATGTAATGGCGCGCTGAATTTCTTCTTTCGCTTCTTTAATGTTCATATAAGAACCTCCTCTGTGATATCGCTGGTTTCCAGTACGAGTTTCATCGCCCATGAAGGCACTTTATAATCAAACTCATCGTCGTCTACAAATATGAATGCCGTTTCGTACGGCGGCCGCTTCTTCGGATAAGTTCCGTTTCCGTCGGTGAAATAGATCAGACCCTTCAGATCTTCGAATTCGTTGCGGTCCAGCATTTCATTAACATAGGCAAATACCGGGCGGAAATCCGTTCCGCCGAACCCGTGGAACTCCAGATTCCGCATATATTCCTTGAATTCTTCCTTGTTTGTAATCTTGACGTCGCTCTGAATGGTGGCGTCGCACTGAATAATGTGCAGATTGATTTTGCGGAAGAAGTTTTCCCGCTGTTCAAAGATGGAATAGGTTTTGTCCAGGAATTTCTGCACCACCTCGCCGGCACAGGAACCGGACGTGTCAATGGCGATGACAAAATCCCTGACCTTCTTGACTTCCTTGTATTCCAGCGGCTCTACCAGAGGAATATTGCCGTAATGATCCAGGCCGAACGTGTAATAAACGTAATCGAACTCATCGTCATTAAGCTGGATATCCTCCTTAAGTGTGGAGAATTTCTGCAGGAAGGTGCGGTAATCATATTTATCACGGTTGATCTTTTTCAGGCCCTGCACCATGGAATCCGACTTGTCGCCCCATTCCTTGGAGGAAGTTTCCAGGTCTACCAGAACCCGTTCACTGATTTCCTTCCAGCGATCCTCCAGCTCCTGCTGTTCCTCACCGTTGTGCATATAGGCAGGCGCTTTATCCTGCTCCTGCTCCATTTCGTTTGTACCGCGCTCCGCCTTGGCTTCCCGCTTGTTTTCAATCTCCCCTTCCAGATTATCGATCTCATCTTCCGGGTTGACGCCGCCGTCGAGCATACGGCGGTCATTCGGATCCTTGTCCCCGGATCCCGGCAGGCTCTGCCCTTCCCCGGAATGCTCCCAGGCTGTCTGGGATTCGCTGCCGCCTCCGCCGGAAGCTGCGGTGTATTCGCCGCTGTGCGTATCGTTCTTGGAACCCTTGCCGCCGGACTTCGTATCCTCGGACCGGCCCTGCTGGTTCTGTTCACCGAACGGATCGCTGTGATCAGAATCATCCACCACACCCTGGCGGGTCTGGCCTCTTATCTCTCCCTGCTGATCCTTGTTGTTATTCTCCGGTTTATGCCCGTCATCCTCGCCTTCAAGATCTGACGTGTCCGTGTCATTGTCCCGGTCAGCGCCTTCTTCATCCGTCTGCTCAGGTTCATCGCCAGGATTGCCTCCGCCGCTGCCTTCACCGCTGCTTTCTTCTCCTGAATCGCCGTGCTCGGAATTCGGATCTCCTTCGGCATCGCCGCGCGGATCTTCACCGCCTTCTGTGCTGCCGTATTCCTCATAGTACTCATCTTCTTCCGGTTCAGGCTCTTCTTCATCGGGCTCTTCTTCCAGATCTTCTTCGCCTTCCTCATCAGAGGATTCCCCGGCAGCATCCTCGAAATCCTCTTCCGGAGGTTCCTCTCCGTCTTCCTGATCCGCTTCCTCACCGGTGTCTTCGCCTTCTCCTTCGGCATCTTCGTCTGTATTGTCACCGGCATCCTGCTCTTCGCCGTTCTCTTCCTGCTCCTCATCTTCATTTTCCTTCCGGTCTTCCTCATTTCCGGACGGTTCCGGTTCATAGGACTCATCCGTCATCTCTTCCTTCTCGGCTTCTTCCGCCCGTTTACGCTTCTCATCCTCGATCCGCCGGGCCACTTCCCATCAGATATCATGTTCGTCTCTGGTGAACAGCTTCTGCCATTTATCCAGATCCTTCAGGGATACCTCATGGGACATAAAATACCTGTACAGATGTTCCGCCGTCATCTGCCGGACCATACCGCGGATGCGGCTGATCTCCGCCTCGATTTCCGGCGCGTTCTGTACATTGGCCTGCCGCAGATCGAGTTCACAGATCGTAGCTTCCACTGCGATGTCGCACGCCAGATTCCAGTATTCCGCGTTCAGCTTCGAGGAAACGAACGGGTGGCGGAAAATGCAGTGCAGTACAATGTGAAGGTAATCCCGGGACAATGCCTTTTTATCCTTCAGGTACTGCTCAATAATGTATTTCGGGTCGAACACCAGATGTTCCCCCGTGGTCGCTACCGACCGCACGCGGAACGGAAGATCCGTCAGCTCCGCGCTTACATACGTAAACTGACAAAGCGCTACGTCCAGGAAACGCAAAGACACAAACAGTCCGTTTCTGGTAAGGGAAAGGATCTGTGTGGAAATATTGCGGGCACTGACCCGGATTTCCTCTTCCTTCGTCTCCGGTCTCCCTCCGGTGGACTCCAGTTCAATCCGCCCTGTGACTCCCCCGTCGCCCGACGCTGAAGTCACTGTATTTTTCTTAATATCCGTTTGCTGTGCCATACCTTCACCTGATTCATCCCGCGGACAGCACCCGGGAAGGTGCTTCCCCTGCTTCTGTTCCGCGGGTCATTAAAACAATTCTTTTACAGGGAATAATCCCTGAGACCGGTCCGGCGCTTCCGGTGCTTCAGATCCAGCAGATAGGCAATGCATCCGCCGCCGATCCGGCTGGACAGTTCGATGTAATAATCGAGCTTCGCATCCTCTATGCAGTCCAGATTGCCCAGCGCCGTGAGCCGGTCCACCCGGTCGCTCAGAATTACATTGCGCACCATATTGCGCAGAGCCCGGCGGTAGACCTGCTCCATGGCAGGCGTGAGGTCATCCGGATGATTCAGCCGGTGAACCGCCACACGATAGGTATCTTCTTCATTCTTCTGAATTTCCAGAAATGCGTCATCGTACTTGGCCATATCGAGATGGTCTTTCCGTACCACGCTGTTAATGGAATTCATGTAAATCCAGATGGATTCATCGTCCGCCGACGCCACCATGAAATCCCGGATCACGTTTTTTCCGTTCATTTTCACGCCGACTTTATACAGACTGCGGCATCCTTTAAACGCATTGATATCAATACGGGATGTCAGGCTGGAAATGACTACATTTTCCAGATTTTCACAGCCCGCGAACGCGTAAGCGCCGATCGAGTACAGATTTTCCGAAAGCACTGCCTCCCGCAGGGAGGTGCACCCTTTGAATACGTTGCTGTCAATGGACGTGACTGTATCCGGGATCTCGATCCGGATCAGGGATGTATTGCCCGCAAATGCGCTGTTGCTGATGGAGGCCACAGGGTGACCGTCCAGCACTGGCGGAATCCGGATTTCCCGCAGAGTATGGTCGTTGGTTCCGTTAATATTCAGGACATTGCCGTCAAATGAATAGCGGATTTTGGACGCCGGTGTATATCTCTCCTCTGCCATCACGAATCATCTCCTTTCCATTTTTCGCGCACCCGTAATTCTATGTTCGAAAAAGTTGTTTTGCGTATCTTATATTATACCAATAATATCAGTTATTCGCAATTGCCGATGAGGGCAAAAGCCTTGCGGCTGTTATTTTTTCCGGTTTTATTCCTGTCCCGTGTCCGCGGCCGGTTTCCGGATCCGGTCAATCAGCACGGATACCAGTTTCCCGGCGATTACACAAAACGCGGCACCGGCAGCAATCTGCAGCGGATAGGTCGGCAGCATCGATTCCGGAATCAGGATCGGCAGGATCGCCAGAGCGCCTGCAGGCGGAAATACAATGCCCGAAAAATCGACAAACAGGAGAACCAGAGCTGTTGCTGCAAACGCACAAACTATAAAGGAAAGGTCCATCTGTTCACACAGCAGCCAACGGCAGCCCGCGCCGATTACACTGCATCCGAAGAGCATGAACCAGCTTTTGACCGCCTGTTTGCCGGAAGGGCTGTTTTTCATGGTAAAAGTGACCAGCGCCACCACCAGGGGAGGCGCGGCAAAAAACCGGAATCCGCTGAACAGCGCCGCGCCGGAAAGGATCATCATAAACGGCAGTCCGCCAAGCCATTGCAAACACAGCCGGGTATGATCATATACCGGTTCCGGCGTTTTTTCTCTTATTCCGTCCGCCTGCGGTTTCACAGCGTCCGCGGCAGCCGCCCCCCAGATGTGAAATCTTTCCATGACCAGCTGGCCGGCCATGATCAGCACCGCCATAATCGCAACCGACAGAGGATAAATCCACGTCTCTGTGCCCATCAGCACCGGCAGAATCCCTGCCGATACCGCCGGCAAAAGCGTACTCCTGCTGACCAGCAGCAGCACCGCTACGACCAGATACGCAGCGATCATCCGCATCCAGACGGTTTCCGGACCGATAGGATCCATGGAGGGCAGCCGCAGATACCGTACCAGTACGACACCGGACACTGCCACCAGCGGCATGATCACTATGAACTGTATGCGGTTCACGCGCCAGGGCATGGAAACCGCCACCCATGCGCCCAGAAGCAGCGCCAGAACCTCGGGAAAGATAATTTCTTTATTGTCTGCCAGAGCAGCAGCTGCCACCATTCCGGTGGTAAATAATATACTGAAAAAATATCTGAGATACTTACTCTTCATACCTGATTTGCATTAAAATCTTTAAAAAATTCAACTACATCCCTGTATTTTAGATCGCCGCCGAAAATATCCAGCGCACTGCCGATAGTTACATCCACCCGCCCGCTGCCGATGGAATGCAGCGCCGCGATATCCTGAAAGCTCCGGGCTCCGCCTGCATAGGTAACCGGGCAGATCGTAAAATCGCCCAGCATGCCCACCAGATCCTCATCAATCCCGGCTTTCTTCCCTTCTACGTCCACTCCGTGAATCAGGAACTCATCACAGTACTGCGATAATTCTTCCAGCACCGCTTCATTGACCGGAGTCTCGGTGAACTTCTGCCAGCGGTCCGTGACAATATAATACTGCCCTTCCCGCTTTCTGCAGCTGAGGTCCAGCACAATATGCTTTTTCCCGACAGCCTGAACCAGCTTCTTCAGATGCTCCATATGAATGATACCGTCCCGGAACACATAACTGGTCACAATGACGTGCGACGCACCGGCGTCTATGAATTCCGGCGCATTGTCTGCCGTTATGCCGCCGCCGATCTGCATGCCGCCCGGAAATGCCGCCAGCGCTGCCAGCGCCTGCTCCCGGTCCGCCTCATATTCCGGAGTACCGGCCGGATTCAGCATGATAATGTGTCCGCCGGCAAGTCCGTCTTCTTTATACATAGCGGCGAAAAAAGCGGCATCCTCTCCGGAAACGTAATTCTCATCCGCCTCCGTATTTTCATCCTTCAGGCTGCCGCCCACGATCTGTTTGACTTTCCCATTGTGAATATCAATACAAGGTCTGAATTTCATATATTTCCTTCTATCCGGTTTTTACCCGTTTTCTTCCTTTCTCTAACAGTATCCGCGACCCGGAAGCCATCGGAACACCAACATTTTTTATTGTACCATTATTTCTTCAGGAAGTCTAAAAAAGAAATGCCGGATCCTGTGCGGTAAGCAAAAATACGGCGGAATCCGCAAAGAGAAATCCGGTGCCGCTTTAGTACAATACTGTGTTTCAATACCCGGCTCTTTATGATAAAATTATGGATTAAGAAAGCGCCTGATCTCATCCGGGCCATGCTGAAACGGCAGCAGGAGTATTTATTAATGGAAAACACAAGTTATGACAGCCTGAAAATCGATCCGGGGGAAGTCCTCCGCTATCTGGGTTACGGCACCAGCCGGCCCGATCCCATGGTGGCCGCCCAGCTCACGGAAGCCATCCGGGCGGCGGAACGCCTGGCAAAACCGGCTGCCGTCTACCGCAGTTTCGCCATCCGGCGGACAGAGGACGATATCGCACTGGAAGGCACCAGCCTGATACTGGCAGGCGAAACTGCCCGCACCATGCTGGCCTCCTGTTCCCATTGCCTCCTGCTGGCGGCAACGGCAGGCAGCGCTCTGGACGCCGAAATCCGGCGGCGGCAGATCCGGGACATGGCCGCGGCTCTGATTTTTGACAGTGCTGCCAGCTGTGCCGTTGAAGCTCTCTGCGACCGTCTGACAGCGGATCTGGAGCGGGAATACGAATCCAGGGGACAGTTTCTCACCGATCGTTTCAGCCCCGGATACGGCGATCTGGATCTGGCCATTCAGCCCGCCATCATCCGCACGCTGTCCGCCGACAAATCCATCGGCGTTACCGTCACTTCGGGCATGCTTCTGCTTCCGGTAAAATCCGTTACCGTCGTCATCGGGATCGCCGATACGCCGCAGCCAAAACGGATCAGCGGCTGCGCACACTGTAAAATGAACACCACCTGTAAATTCAGAAAGGCAGGTACCACCTGTGCTTGACAATAAATCCAATACAACATCTGACCCTGCACGTGCCGGGAGCAGCCGGCACCCCCTGGTGGAAGAACTGCTCCGCCAGGATTTCATCCTGCTGGACGGCGCCATGGGCACACAGCTCCAGGAAGCCGGCCTGAAACTGGGCGAACGGCCGGAGATTCTCTGCATTACCGACCCGGACATTGTAGCCGGCGTCCATCACCGGTATATCCAAAATGGCAGCCGGATCATTTATGCCAATACATTCGGTGCGAACGCCCATAAACTGGAAGGAACTGGTTACAGCGCCCGGGAAGTCATTACCGCCGCGATTCATGTCGCAAAAGAAGCTGCTGCGGCTGCATCCTGCCTGGTAGCTCTGGATGTGGGGCCGATCGGAGAAATGCTGGAACCATACGGCACGCTGTCGTTTGAATCCGCGTACGAGCTGTATAAAGAAATGATTCTGGCAGGCGCGTCCGCCGGTGCGGATCTCATTGTCTTTGAAACCATGACGGACCTGTACGAAGTGCGGGCAGCCGTTCTTGCCGCCAAAGAGAACTGCAGTCTGCCGGTATTTGTTACGATGACCTTCGAACAAAGTGGACGGACCTTCACCGGAACCTGTGTGGAATCCATGGCATTGGTGCTGGAAGGTCTCGGCGCGGACGCCATCGGCATTAACTGCTCTCTCGGTCCGGACGAGATCTATCCAATTGCAAAGCGGCTGGCCGATTCCACGGATCTGCCTCTGATCATCAAGGCCAACGCCGGCCTTCCGGACCCGGAAACCGGCGCTTACGACATCGACGCCCTTTCGTTTGCGGAAAGCATGACGCGCTATATCCCGCTGGGGCTTCGCTTTGTGGGCGGCTGCTGCGGCACATCGCCGGACTTCATCGCCGCACTGCGCAGCGCTCTGGCCGGGCGCACCGCGGCCGTCCGTCAGCCGGTTGTCCGCCCGAGCCGGGTCTGCACACCGACACAGGTCATTACCATCGATCAGGTACGGGTCATCGGGGAACGCATCAATCCGACCGGCAAAAAAAGGTTCCGTCAGGCCCTCATGGAAAATGATATGGACTATATCCTGGAGCAGGGCATCCAGCAGATGGAAGCCGGTGCCGACATTCTGGATGTGAATGTCGGTCTCCCGGACATTGATGAAACGGCTATGATGGTACGCGTCATCAAGGAACTGCAGGCCGTAGTGGATATCCCGCTGCAGCTGGATTCCACCAGTGACGAAGCCATTGAACGCGGTCTGCGGGTCTGCAACGGCAAACCGATCGTCAATTCGGTCAACGGAGACCCGGAAATCATGGCCGCCCGGTTCCCGCTGGTGAAAAAATACGGCGCCGCAGTACTGGGGCTGACCCTGGATTCCTCCGGCCTGCCGTCCACAGCGCAGGAGCGGTTCGACATCGCCTGCCGGATCGTGGACACCGCGTATTCTTACGGCATTAAACGGGAGGACATCTTTATCGACTGCCTGACGCTGACGGTATCCGCACAGCAGCTGGAAGCCATGGAAACATTAAAAGCACTGACCATGGTCCGGCAGCAGCTGGGCGTGCACACGGTACTGGGAGTTTCCAACATTTCCTTCGGTCTTCCTTACCGGGAACTGATCAACCAGAGCTTTCTGATGATGGCCATGACCTGCGGTCTGGATCTGCCGATCATCAATCCGAATTCGGAACCGATGATGCATGCTGTCATGGCTTATCACGTCCTGTCCGGAGCAGACCGGGACAGCACAAAGTATATAGAACATTTCGCGGATTATACACCGCCTGCCGCCGGCACTCCGTCCGGCTCCTCCACTCCGTCCGGAAAAAGCAACCGCGCCGGCGAAGAGCAGGAATCCATTCCTGAGGAGGCCGCGGAACTCTTCCACGCCATTGATACGGGCATGAAGGAAGGCGCCGTAAAAGCCGTGGAGAAACTGCTGGAAACCAACAATGAAATGGATGTCATTAATAATTATCTCATCCCGGCTCTGGACCGGGTCGGCATCCGCTTTGAAAAGCAGATAATATTTCTGCCGCAGCTGCTTAACTCCGCCGCGGCCGCCAGCGAAGGATTCGAACTCATCAAAAAGCGGCTGGCCGGTTCCGGCGGCACGGCCTCTTCCAGAGGAACCATTATCCTTGCCACTGTCCAGGGCGATATTCACGACATCGGAAAAAACATCGTGAAAATCATTCTGGAAAACTACGGGTTTACCGTTCTGGACCTGGGCCGCGACGTAGCTCCTGAAACCGTTGTTGAGACCGCGGTCCGCGAAAACATCCGCCTGGTGGGGCTGTCCGCTCTGATGACCACCACGCTCCCGAGCATGGAAGCCACCATCCGCCTGCTGAAAGCCAGCGGCCACGACTGTGTCACCATGGTGGGCGGCGCCGTCCTCACACCGGAATATGCGGAAAAGATGGGGGCTGATTATTACGCGGCCGATGCCAAGGCTTCGGCGGATATTGCGAAACTGGTTTTCGGCTGACCTTCCCGGCATCCCGGTCCGCTGTTTCCGAACAATAAAAAACCTGCCCGGCGCTGCAGCGCAGCGTTGAGCAGGTTCTTTTGTTTTTGTAATGATTTTTAATTGGCCGATTAAAGGATCTTACTGTCCCGCCACGCTGACTGCGTCGCACATAGCCTTTGAACCGCCGGCATCCAGCAGACGAACCACTGCGGAATAGCTTTCCGGCAATTCTGTTCCGGTAAGCGCCACATCCATCTGGGAAGTATTTGCCTGTACCGGAACATATTGAGTAAAGAATACGTTGCCCGATCCGTCCTTCAGAACGATTTCCATCTTCGTATCAACCGAGGAGGTATACCGGACACTCAGCTGTCCGCCCGCCAGCTGCGCACCGTCGATGCGCACCACTACCGGCGCCGGAGCCGGCTGGGCAATGCCGCCGTCCGCATTCTGTCCATCCTGATTCACATCGGTATTCTGCGTATCATTACCTCCGGAAGATCCGCTGTTGCCCGCGGCTGCCGGTGTGGTAAAGCTGTACAGATCGGAAACAACCCTGGCCGCTTCCGTCTTGACGATAAACCGGTACTGGTATTTCGTCTCCGGCTTCAACGCACCGATATTGCTGCTCAGCTTGAACCCGCCTTCCTTTGCCGTATCCTTAATCAGAGGATTCGTTCCAAAGGCGCCGATCTCATTGCCTGCCGCGTCATATACAAAGGCTCCCAGATAGGTGATGACTGCAGCTGACGGATTGCTCATCTGATAATTCAGGATCGCGTCATTTTCCGTCAGGCCGGTTACACCTGCCGAGGTGATTGCCGGTGCTGCGGCCGCCGCAGCAGTTTCCGGTACCGGCGCTGTCTGCTGCTGACCGGTACCCGGATTCGGATTCATCATCGGAGCGGAACCGGCTGCCAGCATGGACAGATCTGCAGAAGATACATTGCCGACCGGGTGACTGCCCGCTACATACTTCGGCCAATATACATCCCTTGCCAGAATTGCTCTGGATGCATAATACTTCGAAGCACAGCGCTCATAGAATGTCGCCCAGTTGTATCCCGCGATAAATGCACCTTCCTGTGTATTCGATACACTGCTCACTTTGCTTAACGCAGCATTTTCACCGTTGTGCAGTTCATATTTCAGATACAGGAGCTGTCCCGCCAGGGTTCTGTAATCGTAACCGTTCGCGGCGCAGTATCTCTGCAGGGCCATGAACCGTCCGCCATTCCACTGGCAGATCCCGTAGCTGACCAGACCGTTGGTGTCAATACAGCTGGACTGCGGATTGAATCCGGATTCATTGTTGATATTCGCCAGAATGCCGCATACCGCCGCCGTATTCAGTCCCATATCGTTGGTCAGAAAACTGTAGATCACGCTTTCGTTTCCGCTGCTGTCTGCAGCCACGTGCGTCGTTTGTACAGCGTTCTGATTCTCGTCGACTTCCATCCACTGTTCTTTGCCGTTTTCATCCACCAGCGCACAGAGAACACCGTTCATAATGCCGTACTTGATCAGCTCACCGTTCTCCAGCTCCAGATCCAGCTCATCCCCGTTCTTTGTCAGGGCGCCGTCTTTCGCTGAATACCGGTCATTGCCGAACAGGATCGTGTGCACTCCGGAAGAAATTTCCTCCGCTGCCTGAACAATGGATACTTCCATCGAAAAAGACATCACCAATACCAGCAGGATCAGTAATCCACTATTAAATTTTTGTTTCAACATGTATCACATCCGCTTCTATTTTGAATAATGTCAGTTGTGTTCCTTTTCGTATATTTCAGTATACCACCAAAAGCAGAACATTTCATTAATTAATTGCGAAAATTATTGTAAATCATGCTGTTTATGCAAGAATCAGCTCCGCAATACGGTCTCCCATCTCGCTTGTAGAACAAAGAGTCATGCCTTCCGCCATGATGTCTCTGGTTCTGTACTGGTCGAGTGCCTTTTTGATTGCATTTTCCACTGCATCCGCTTCTTCATTGAGGCCGAAGGAATACTTCAGCATCATCTGTGCGGACATGATGGTGGCAATCGGATTGGAAACATTGAGGCCGGTATATTTCGGCGCAGATCCGTGGGATGGCTCATACATACCGAAATTGCCGGTAGCGAGGCTCGCCGATGGCAGCATTCCCAGGGAACCCGCGATCTGGCTGGCTTCGTCGGAGAGGATATCGCCGAACATATTGCCGGTCAGAACAACGTCGAACTGCTTCGGCGACTTCATGAGCTGCATAGCCGCATTATCAACATAATAATGATCCAGCTCCACTTCCGGATATTCTTCCGCGTGAATTCTTTCCACGGTCTTTCTCCAGAGTCTGGAAGTCTCCAGCACATTAGCCTTGTCCACCGAAGTGACTTTTTTATCTCTCTTCATCGCCAGGTCAAATGCAACCCGTGCGATTCTTTCAATTTCGTATACCGAATATTTTTCGGTGTCATAGGCTGTATTTTCATCGATATAGCCTCTTTCACCGAAATAGATACCGCCGGTCAGTTCCCGGACCATCATGATATCCAGTCCGCCTTCTACCTTTTCCGGCTTCAGCGGGCAGGCATCCTTCAGCTGATCGAACATGATGGCAGGACGAAGGTTCGCAAACAGGCCCAGATCCTGGCGAATGCCCAGGAGAGCCTTTTCCGGTCTCTTGTCGCCCGGCAGATCGTCCCACTTCGGACCGCCAACCGCGCCCAGCAGTACTGCATCACTGGCGTGGCAGATATCGAGAGTCTCCTGCGGCAATCCTTCACCAACCGCATCAATGGCAGCGCCGCCGATCAGTGCTTCCGTATATTCAAATTCATGACCGAATTTTTCTCCGACTGCATTGAGGACCTTGATCGCCTCATCTACGATTTCCGGGCCGATTCCGTCGCCCTTCAGAACTGCAATCTTGTAATTCATGTTTTTACCTCCATGATTATAATTTTTATCAAAGACCTGCCAAAAGCAGGAGATTATCCGAATTATTATACCTCTAATCCCGGGCTAATGCAACCGCCGGCAAGGTATTCGTCCTGAATCTGTACGGAATTCTGCGCACAGTAAAAGGGCCGCCCCGAAAGGCGGCCCCTGCATGAACTTAATGTGATCCTGCCGGACAATTCTTATTTATTGTCTACGCTGTACATGTATTCGATCAGTTCAAGGATCTTCTTGGAATAACCGAATTCGTTGTCGTACCAGGTAACGATCTTCGCGAAGCTGTCGCCGATCATCAGGCCTGCAGTCGCATCGAATACGGAAGTGCAAGGTTCGCCGATGAAGTCAGTGGAAACTACCGCGTCTTCTGTGTAAGCGAGGATGCCCTTCAGGCTGCCTTCAGAAGCTTCCTTCATCTTTGCGCAGATCTCATCATAAGTAGTCGGCTTTGCGAGTTTTACAGTCAGGTCAACCAGGGAAACGTCAACCGTTGGAACACGGAATGCGATACCGGTCAGTTTGCCGGCTACTTCCGGAATAACCTTGCCCACTGCCTTGGCAGCACCTGTGGATGTAGGGATAATGTTGCCGAATACGGAACGGCCTCTTCTCCAGTCGCTCATGGAACGCATGTCAACCGGCTTCTGCTTGGCGGTTACCGCATGGATTGTGGACATCAGGCCTTCTACAACGCCGAAGTTGTCCTGCAGTACCTTTACCGCCGGAGCCAGGCAGTTTGTCGTGCAGGAAGCGTTGGACACGATATTCATATCGGAAGTATATTTTTCATTGTTAACGCCCATTACGAACATCGGTGTGATGTCGTCCTTGGCAGGAGCAGTGATAATAACTTTCTTTGCGCCGCCGTCCAGATGTACTTTGGCCTTTTCCGTTGTTGTCAGCGTACCGGTGCCTTCAACGATATAATCCGCGCCGAATTTGCCCCAAGGAACCGGCTCGATACCTTCCAGAACAGGAACCTTCTTGCCATTGATCACCAGGCCTCTTACGTCGCCGTCATCAAACTTATCAACGGTACCGTTAAACCGTCCGAACACTGTATCATACTTAACCATGTAAACCATGTAATCGAGGTCTACATTACGATAATTGATCGCCGCGATTTCAAATTTTTCAGGTTCTTCCGCAGCAATACCGAGGATGATCGTGCTGATCCGTCCAAATCCGTTGATACCGATTCTAATAGCCATTTTCTTCTGTTCTCCTTTGTATGTTCCCGGAAATCATCCGGACCTGCCGTCCGCCATCTGCCCGGGCTCAAAAAGCGAAAAGATATTATTCATATATGGGCATTTTAACATATCTCAACTGTTTCGTCCACGCAGTACGAAATTATTGTATTTTTTATGTCCCGGAACAACTTCTGCCGGCCCAGCATCTCTTCGTGGATCAGATTATTTCATACTTCAGCACCGGCTTCACCGCTGCCTGCACTTCATCCGGCCTGCCCACCGGCGTGGTATGCGGCGCCGCCTTCAAATAGTCCGGATCCGTCTGCGCCAGGTGATAGATTTCCCTGAATATCCGCGCCGCCCGGTCCAGTGTCTCCCGGCTTTCGGTCTCCGACGGTTCCACCATCAGAGCTTCTTCTACAATCAGCGGAAAATACATATTCGGCGCGTGCATGCGGTGGTCAAACAGTGCCTTCACGATATCCTTCGCCGTGACACCGTATTTTGCCTTCAGATCCGCCGCAGAGATGACAAATTCATGCATGCAGGGTTCTCCTGCCATCCGGTAGACATCCGATAACTGCTGCATCAGATACCGGGCGTTCAGCACGGCGCTGGCCGCCACCGGATACGCACCGTCCCTGCCGATGGTCAGCGCGTAAGCCAGCGCTTTCATTTCCACCAGAAAATTTCCGTAAAATGCTGTCAGGTGCTGCGGCACATACTTTTCCAGAAATGCCTTGTACCCTACCGGACCGCTGCCCGGCCCGCCGCCGCCATGCGGCGCAGCAAATGTCTTGTGCAGATTAAGATGCACGATATCGAACCCCATATCGCCCGGACGGGCCACGCCCAGAATCGCATTCAGATTGGCCCCGTCGTAATAACAGAGTCCTCCTGCTTCATGCACAATCCCGGTAATCTCCAGGATATCTCTTTCAAACAGGCCAAGTGTGTTCGGATTCGTCAGCATCAGCCCTGCCGTATCTTCGCCGGCCGCCGCCCGAAGGGCGTCCAGATCGACCAGACCTTCTTCCGTGGAAGGTATATTAACGATTCTGAATCCGGCCATGGCGGCACTGGCGGGGTTGGTTCCATGCGCGGAATCCGGCACCAGGATTTTGTCCCGGTGCGCCTCGCCCCGTCCAGCATGATACGCTTTCATAATCAGCATACCGGCGAACTCTCCGTGGGAACCCGCAGCCGGCTGCAGGGATATGCCATCCATTCCGGTATAGGCGCACAGGTAATGCTTCAGCAGATCCGTCGCCTCCCGGCATCCCTCTGTCGTATTTTTCGGCTGCAGCGGATGAATCTGTGTGAACCCCGGCAGCTCCGCAGCCAGTTCATCCACCTGCGGGTTGTATTTCATCGTGCAGGAACCCATCGGGCACAGTCCTTTCGCCGGGCTGAAGCTTCTTTCCGCCAGTTCCTGATAATGTCTCACCAGATCCACTTCCGCCACTTCCGGCAGACCGGAATCCGCGCTTCTGACCATTTCTTCCGGCACAGCATACGCTGGCACATCACAGGCCGGCAGCAGACTCAGACCGCGTCCCGGACGGCTCTTTTCAAAAATCAGTTCCATGTCTCTGCCGCCTTTCTGATCAGTACCGCTGCCTGCTCCATTTCTTCCCGGGTATTCATTTCCGTGACGCACCAGAGGATTTCACCGCGTCCCAGCGGGAGCCCTCCCAAAATCCCGTTGTCTTCGAGCGTCCGCAGAATCGCCATTGCCAGTTCTTCATCACAGACAGTCACAAATTCATGGAAGAATTCTCCGGAATGCTTCCGCCGCAGTCCGGCCTCCTCCAGCAACCCGCAGAAGTAATGCGCTTTCGCCATGCACTGGGATGCGGTTTCCCGGAGTCCGCCCGGTCCCATGGCCGACAGATAAATACCGGCCCGCACCGCGCAATGCGCCTGGTTGGTACAGATATTAGAGCCCGCCCGTTCCCGGCGGACATGCTGTTCCCTGGCCTGGAGTGTCAGCGCAAAAGCCCGTCTGCCCTGCGCGTCCTCCGTCTGTCCGACGATTTTGCCCGGCATGCGGCGCATCAGTTCCCTCCGCGCAGCCAGAAAACCGAAATACGGCCCGCCGTAAGCGAGTTCATTGCCCAGCGGCTGCCCTTCTCCCACGGCGATATCTGCTCCCAGTTCTCCCGGCGGCTGCAAAATGCCCAGCGATATCGGATTCACATTCATGACGGCCAGAGCACCTGCCTCATGAATCACCTGGCAGCATGCCGCAGCCGGCTCGATCAGGCCCTCATAATTCGGAGACTGGAAATATACACCGGCCGGCGCATCCCCTTTTTCTGCCGCTTCCCGCAGGATCTTTTCCAGAGCCTCCAGATCGGTCACGCCGTCCTTTGCCGGAATCAGCCGCACCGGGACATTGCGCCCGCCGCAGTACTGCCGGATCACCGCCAGTACCTTCGGATCCGCGGTTTCCGAAACAAACAGCGCCTGTCTCTTTTTATCCCGGCACATTAACAGCGCCTCCGCCGATGCCGACGCGCCGTCGTACATGGAATTGTTGGACACATCCATTCCCGTCAGCCCGCAGATCATCGTCTGGTACTCGAACAGCGCCTGCAGAATACCCTGGTTAATCTCCGGCTGGTACGGCGTATATACCGCCGTGAATTCCTCCCGTGAGGCAATCTTTTTTACCACTGCAGGGATATAATGCCGGTAGGCGCCGGCTCCCCGGAATACCGTCCGGAAAATCCGGTTTTTCGAGGCTAGTTCTTCCATGCGCCGGATGACTTCCATTTCAGACAGCCCGGCCGGAAGCTCTGCCAGGCCCTGTATCCGCAATTCTTCCGGGATTTCCGAAAAAAGTTCCTCCGGATCCTTCAGCCCGACCGCTTCGAGCATTTCCATCTGCTCTTCTTTTGTTCCAGGAATATACGTTCCCATATTTACTCTCCATTATCCATGTACTTGCCGTATTCGCAGAGCCGGTTTCTGCACCGCTTCCCCGGGTAAATCACTGTGCATCAATAAACCGGATATATTCCTCCGCGCTCATCAGTTCGCCCTCTTCCGGGTCCTGCACCCGGAGGATCCAGTTTCCGTAAGGGTCTTCATTCAGAATGGTCGGGCGGTCCCGCAGCACTTCATTCACTGCAATGACCGTCCCGGAAAACGGCGCGTACATCTCTGCCACCGTCTTGATGGACTCCAGGTCGCCGAAGGGCTCTCCGGCAGTCAGTTTTTCACCGATCTCCGGCAGTTCGACGAACACGATATCTCCCATCAGGTCCTGCGCTTTGTCGGTAATGCCCATGGTTCCGGTGTCACCTTTTACCTCGGACCATTCATGGGTTTCTGTATATCTCAGTTTTTCCGGAAATGTCAGCATCGTTCTCTCCCATTTCTTAATCATAATAACCCTTACCGCGCATCTGCTTTTTTGTATGGCGGTATATAAAACGGCAGCTCCGTCACCACGGCTTCCACGGCTTTGCCCCGCACATCCACGCATACCTTCTGTCCCGGTACCGCATATTCCGTCCGGATATAGCCCATACCCAGCGCAGCATCTACATAAGCGCAATAGGTCCCGGATGTCATTCTGCCGATTTTATCTTCATTAATGTAAATGTCCTGGCCGCCGCGAATGATCCGGCTGCCGGTGACCTTCAGGCCCACCCGCCGGACAGCCGGCGGATACCTGTCAATCACGGCCTGCCGGCCAATAAAATCACCGCTCTGCAGATTGAGTCCGTAATCCAGATCCGCCTCCGCAGGGGAAACCGTCCGGTCCAGGTCTTTGCCGTACAACGGCATCCCGGCTTCGATCCGCAGCGTGTCCCGGGAACCCAGTCCGCACAGCTGCAGACCGTCCTCCCGGCCGGCCTCCAGCAGCCGTTCCCACAGCTCCGCGATCCGGCCGGCCGGAACATAAATCTCAAATCCGTCCTCGCCCGAGTAGCCGGTCCGCGCGATCAGCGCCGGAATTCCCCCGATCTCTGCCGACCGGGAAAACCGGAACCGCCCCTGCGGAATGCCTGCGGGATCCGTGACTTTCACCAGCACGCGTTCGGAAAGGGGACCCTGCAACGCCAGTGTCCCGACCTCATCCGAAATATCTGTCCACTCCGCGTCAAACCGGCGGCCAGCCGCATCCGAGCCGGACCGTCCCGTATGCTGCAGGATCCACTGAAAATCCGACTCTCTGCAGGCAGCGTTGACCGGCACCAGATACACATCTTCCGCCAACCGGTGAACGATCAGATCATCCAGAATGCCGCCGTTTTCATCGCACATCAGCCCGTACCGGGCAGATCCGATCCGCAGGTCCGAATAATCATTAGTAAACAGGTAATTAATACACTGGAGCGCCTCCGGTCCCCGGCAGATAAACTCCGGCATGTGGCAGGTGTCAAACAACCCGCAGGCCGTCCGCACCGCCATATGCTCCCGGATCGAACCCTCCGGGAAGCGGACCGGCAGCCGGTAGCCGGCAAAGTCCATCATATGCGCGCCATATTTCAAATGAGTTTCATATAAAGGTGTTTTCCTGATTTCCTGTATCATAACGCAAAGCTTTTTCGAACAGCCCTCTGTCCGGTTCCTGACCGATAATTACAGACCATATTATGCCATACTTGTCAGAAATTAAACAGACTTTGAATAAAATAACCGGTGTCCGACGCAGGAAGCGCAGACACCGGCCCATTAACATTATATTTTATTATAAGTCAGATTCCTGTATGATTTCCAGTTTTCACCTCAGGACTCCCTGAAACAGCTCCCGGCGGATCCTGCAAATTAATATTCTTCCGCCAGCTTCGCCAGGAATTCATCCGAGCAGTCGCTCTTCGGGAAGGAATGCTTTTCCTCCGGGAATGTACCGGCCTTGACTTCCTGATCGTACGCTTTGAAACCGTCGATCATTGCCTGCCCGATATCCGCAAAGCGCTTGGCAAACTTCGGTACAAAATCACCGAACATGCCGAACATATCCTGATATACCAGGACCTGTCCGTCACAGCCTGCACCGCCGCCGATGCCAATGGTAATCATGTGGACTTTGGAGGTGATCAGCGCAGCCAGTTTCGGAGGCACACATTCGAGCACGCACATAAAAGCGCCCGCTTTCTGCACTGCCAGCGCGTCTTCCAGTACGCGTCTCGCGTTTTCTTCCCCTTTGCCCTGCACTTTGAATCCGCCGAACGCATTGACGGACTGCGGAGTCATACCGATATGCGCACAGACCGGAATCCCGGCATCCACGATGGCGCGGATCTGCTCTGTCACGGCAGCGCCGCCTTCCAGCTTCACCGCATTGGCATTGGTTTCCTTGATCAGCCGGCCCGCATTCATCAGCCCCTGCTCAGCAGACAGCTGATAACTCATGAACGGCATGTCCATGATGACAAACGCATCCGGAGCCCCTCTTACAACACTGCGTCCGTACACGATCATTTCATCCATCGTTACCGGAAGCGTATTGGAGTATCCCTGCATTGTCATCCCCAGGCTGTCCCCTACCAGAATCGTCTCAATTCCGGAAGCCTGCACCAGCTGAGCTGTGGAATAATCATAGCAGGTAACCTGGGAAATTTTCTCTCCTCTCGCCTTCATGTCCAGTAATGTCGCAACTGTGTTTTTGGCCATTTTCACTTTTCTCCTTTACATTCACAATAAATAAAGAAACATCCGCCGTTGCCCGTCCAGCCGCTGCCGGAACAGTCTGCGGAAACATCCTCCGGATCTTCCCGCGGAACGCGGATGCTGCAGTATTACTCGGAAATGTAAACTATATGACAAAAATACCACCGATACCCGCCCTGTCATCTGCGGTTCGGCCCTTGCCGGTATAGCTTCCACTCCTGGAATACCATCCGCCGGAAACAGAATCTGTACGGACCAGTATGCCGGCAGACGATCCCGTTTCCATCCACATTTTATCATCAGACTAATATTGTGTAAACGAAAAAATGACTCTGACGAAAATTGAATAATACTATTCCATTAGGCGCTTCTAATATGTTATTATTTTGTGGGATATAATTTTTTCCTTCCTGTTAGGATTCGGGAAAAACGGGTATCCACTATATACTTCCCTTTTCCGTCCAGCGCAGGCCGGCGGCCGGAAGGGAAGCACCAACATTAAATATTGCATTATTTCAATATTACCAAATCATTCTGCAGAACGGTCTGCACCGTTTTGCACTGTCCGTCGCCGGACCCGATCCGGCGGTTGAAAGGAGAAACAAATGGCAAAATACGTATGTCAGGTATGCGGTTACGTTCACGAAGGCGATGCTCCTCCTGAAGCATGTCCAGTATGCAAGGCTCCGGCTGATAAGTTCGTTCTCCAGGGTGACACTTCCTCCTGGGCAGCGGAACACATTGTAGGGATAGCAGCGGATGCTCCGGAAGACATCAAGGCAGATCTCCGTTCCAATTTTGAAGGCGAATGTTCGGAAGTCGGCATGTATCTGGCTATGTCCAGAGTTGCTTTCCGTGAAGGATATCCGGAAATCGGCCTGTACTGGGAAAAGGCTGCTTTCGAAGAAGCAGAACATGCTGCGAAATTTGCGGAACTGCTGGGCGAAGTTCTCACCGACAGCACAAAGAAGAATCTCGAAATGAGAGTTGACGCTGAACACGGCGCAACAGAAGGTAAAACTATGCTCGCGAAGAAGGCTAAGGAACTCAATCTGGATGCCATCCACGACACCGTTCACGAAATGGCCCGTGACGAAGCGAGACACGGCAAGGCATTCAAGGGCCTGCTGGAAAGATATTTCGGTTAATGATACCGCCGGCGGCAGGGGGGCGCTTCCCCCTGCCGCTTTTGATATTCTGAACAGAAGACGGGCCGCTGTCATATTTCCGCGAATCCCTGCCATCTGTTCATGACCGGTGCAGTTATCGTTTTATTATCAGGAACAGGAGAAAAAAATGAATCTGTTTGACATGTTATTCGGCGCGATGAACGACCAGGCTTCCGTGGATTCTCTTTCTGAAAGATCCGGCCTGTCCAGTGCACAGATCGCCAAACTGCTGCCGCTGGCTCTTCCGATCATCATTAAGGCTCTGACGAAGAACGCTTCGTCCAAAGAAGGCGCTGCCTCTCTTTCCAATGCGCTGTCGCAGCACACAAGCACAAAACCGATGAATCTGCAGATCCAGCACGCCGACAAAGAGGACGGCAATAAAATTCTGCAGCATATCCTCGGCGGCAATTATTCCAACGTTGTAAATGATCTGTCCTCGCAGACCGGCGCCAACCAGGCGCAGATCCAGAGCGCGCTCGGCAGCCTCGCACCGGCCCTGATGAGCGGATTGTCCGCTGCCACCAGCCACGCAAACACCCAGCAGGCATCCAACGGATTCGATCTGGGCGATCTGGTTGGCATGTTCGGCGGCAGCAAACCGCAGGCTTCCAGCGGCGGATTCCTGTCCCAGCTTCTGGGCGGCGGCAAACCGCAGCAGACCCAGAGCGCAATGGACGGCACAGCGCTGATTTCTTCCCTTCTTTCGATGATGAAATAAAACCCGGCCGGCTGTCATGCCGGACAATTTCAAACATTCAGCTATCAAGTGTCCGGCTCTGCCGGACACTTCTTTCTTCAATGCCGCAGTTTGTCCGGCAATCAGCCTTTGAATCAGCTGAAAACCTCTTCCGACAGCCGCTGGAGCCTGACTCCTTCTGCCGCTGGGAAATAATACCCGCAAAATGGAATATTCAAAAAATCAAAATGGTTCATCCCCGGCAAACCGCGATGAACCATCATTACGAATAAAAAAAAGCTACCGCAAAAGCGATAGCTCTCAGTCTGGTGCACGTGAGAAGATTCGAACTTCCACGGCTGTTAAACCACACGGACCTGAACCGTGCGCGTCTGCCAATTCCGCCACACGTGCTCAACTGACTTGCTTATAATACTACACGACCAGGCCCTGTGTCAATAACAATTTTTTATAATTTCTGTTTTTTGCGGAATAAACGCCGATCAGAGATTGCAGCTCGGATTGTAATCCGGATCTTCGATATACACATCCTTCTTGTCCGGATTGTACCCGAACCATTCCACTGCGTACCAGCAGGTCGCCCGGGTCTTCTGCCCCTTCGCCCGCAGCTCTTCCACCACTGCGTCCATCAGTTTGCCTGCCACGCCCTGCCCCTGCAGGGACGGATCCACTTTCGTATGTGTAATCAGCGCCACACCGTCCGGTCCGGTCGGAAATACCACTTCTGCCAGAGTTTTTCCTTCTTCATTTTCCAGATAGATGCGTCCTTCTTCCTTCTTGAAATCCATTCCGTCCTCCTTCTTTTGCAAAAAACGAACCTGCTCCGCGCCTCACCGTCCGAAACCGGCTTCCTCCCTAATGCGGCTGAAGCGGCACTATCCGATAATCCCCAGGTGCTCCAGCAGAACCCGCAGGCCGATGATAATAAGAATGCCTCCACCCAGAATCTCTGCCCGGGACTTGAGAAACAGTCCGAACACAGCGCCAAGGCGGACGCCGCAGGCCGACAGTACAAAGGTAGTCACACCGATGACCGCCGCCGCCATCCAGATATTGACCGAAAAGAATGAAAAGGTCACCCCTACCGCCAGCGCATCAATACTGGTGGCTACCGCCATCAGAAACATCGTCTTCAGGGCAAAGGAATCGTCCTCTTCCGGTTCGTCCTTCGAGAAAGCCTCGCGGATCATATTGATGCCGATCAGACTCAGCAGGATAAATGCAATCCAGTGATCCACCCTTTGAATATACGAAGTAAACACACTGCCCGCAAAATAACCGATCAGCGGCATGAGAGCCTGAAAGCCTCCGAACCATAAACCGGCCGAACACATCTGCCGGAGCGTAACCTGCTGTACGGCCATTCCCTTGCAGACCGACACGGCAAACGCGTCCATGGCCAGCCCGATACCCACCAGAAATATTTCAAATATACTCATTGATCAACCCGATGCCTGTCCCGGAACGCAGCGCATCTTCCTTTCGCCATTCGTTACGTTTCAGTATAAGGCATATTCCGGATCCGGTCAATCAGCTCATAAATTCGCCGTTATAGCTCACCAGGACCGCATCGCGCACGCCGATGATTCCCGCCGCCCGGTTCACGAATTCCGTTTCATTTTCCTTCGGCAGCCGGACTTCCATGGTCAGTTCAATGTTATCAGCCGATACCGTTTTGGATTTCACCAGGCACTTTTTCGTCTCCTCCGCGGCCAGCCTGGCTGCATTCTGCTCCGCTTCCTCGCTCTCGCAGTTCAGCACCAGAATATACGACTTATCCCTGCACTGCCTGCCGGAAAAACCAAGCAGAATCGCGGCCACCACCAGTGCGCCGATGATTCCCAGCGGGATCATTCCCGCCCCCATGACAATGCCTTCTGAAATCGCCCAGAACAGATACGCGATATCCAGCGGATCCTTTACCGCGGTACGGAAACGGACAATGGACAGGGCACCCACCATGCCCAGCGACAGCACCACGTTGGAACTGATCGCCAGGATGACCAGAGAAGTGATCATGGACATGGTAATCAGCGATACGCCGAAACTGCCGGAGTACATTACGCCGTTATAGGTTTTCTTATAAACCTGGAAAATCAGTATGCCTGTCAGAAAACTGAACAACAGGGCAACCAGCGTATCCGTCACGGAAAAAGCGGACACATTTTCGAGAAAAGAAGATTTGAAAATATCGTTAAATGTCATGGATCGGCCTCCTTATTATCATGCCGTTCAGTCGAACTGTCTGCAAACTGCGTACTTTGAAAAACTGCTGGTTCTGCGGCCCGGCACGCGCACCGCATTTTTAATGACGGAAGGAAGATATTCATCAAATTTGACTTCCAGGATAATCTTCGGATGAATGTGCGTGGCCATCATCGGCAGCCCGGGATTCAGGAAATCCACCGCCCGTATGCCCGTACGGATATCGCTGTCCAGTGTAACCCGGACATTGCCCGGTCCGTACACAAACGGCTCCCGGTCATAGTCCACCACCGTTTTCGGTTTCAGAAGCTGGTAACGCATCTTGGCGTAAAGCTCCATGATCAGCGGATCTCCCGTGTACGGCATCCAGCTGAGATCCCCCGCCAGCAGACTGCGGCACTGTTCTTCCGTCAGACGGGCAGACACTTTATAGCCTGCCCCGCCGATCTTCGTCTTCTTTTCCAGGCGAATGAACGACCGGTCATTATCATACAAACGGATCCGGAATTTCTCCTTATTCCGCAGGCCGTTCACTTTTTCCAGAAGCGCCTTGTCGTACAGATTATCAAAATACAGACTGCGAATCCGGTACCGGCCTTCCGGCCCGGCATGACGGTCCTTCCCGGTCAGGCGGGACATCCTGGAACGGATCACCTGATAATCCCCCCGGTTGATTTCGTGCTTGTATTCCTTCCGGAATGTTACGTTCTCCGGTTCCCGGAGAATCTTTGCGGAAGATGCCTGCATCCTGTTCACCTGCTTTCTTCACCGCTCAACTGCTTTCATTTTCATTTCGCACCGATTGTAATCGTTCTATTTGAGGAAGCGATGACTGAAATATGGTGAATCCATGACGATTCTGCCAAAAAATAAAGAACGGGCACGCCGGTTCAGGCGCGCCCGTTTTTCTGAATCAGAGAACTGCCTTAATGGCGTCCAGCAGTTCGTCGTAGGTTTCGTATGCCGGAATATCCGGATTTGCATTTTTAATCTCGTCCGTGCTGCGGAACAGGAATCCCGCTTTGCTGCCGCGAATCATGCCCAGGTCATTGTGACTGTCTCCGCTGGCAATCGTATCAAATCCAATGGACTGCAGCCCCTTGACCGTAGAATATTTGGAATTGTCACAGCGCATGATGTGGCCGGTCAGCATCCCGTCTTCCGCCACTTCCAGCGAATTGCAGAAAATGGTCGGCCAGCCCAGCTTCTTCATCAGCGGCGCCGCAAACTGCTCAAACGTATCACTGATAATGATAACCTGCGTCAGTGCACGAAGGGCATCCAGAAATTCCTTCGCACCCGGCAGCGGATCCATCTTCTCGATAGTTTCCTGTATCTCTTTCAGGCCCAGGCCATGTTCCTTCAGGATATCCATCCTGTACTTCATCAGCACATCGTAATCCGGCTCGTCGCGGGTTGTGCGCTTCAGTTCTTCAATCCCGGTCACTTCGGCGAACTCGATCCAGATTTCCGGCACCAGTACCCCTTCCAGATCCAGGCAGACAATATTCATATAAGGTTCCTCCTCTTATCGGCTGTTAATGCTTTTCTTCGCGGAATCGCGAAAACAACATATATTATACATGAACAGACAAAACCTTTTTGCGGAAAAACCGAAAAATACAAAAAAATGAGAGGACCGCCCCCTCCGGGCGACCCTCTTTGTTCTTCTATGGTGTAAAAGGCGGTGCTTGTAATGGTTATTCCTTATGCGATATCAATCAGCTTTGTAGTGTTTTCAGAGAGCTTTTCCTCTTCCTTCGGGAAGGACAGGGACAGTACGCCGTCGCGGAATGCTGCCTTCACGTTTTCTTCTGTCACATGTTCTCCTACAAAGAAGCTTCTGGAGCAGGAACCGGAATATCTTTCGCGAACAACATAGCCGTTTTCATTATTTTCTTCTTTTTCTTCCTTCTTTTCCGCGTGGATGGTCAGATAGCCGTCCTTCAGCTCTGCACGGATATCTTCTTTGCTGAATCCCGGAAGATCCATGGTCATGAGATACAGGCCGTCCTCTTCCCGGATATCGGTCTTCATCGCTGCAGGCTTCATTTCATTTACTGCATTGAACGGGGATCTGCCGAAAAAGTTTCTGTCAAACAGACGGTCCATTTCATCGAAAAAGCTTGGGACATATGCGTTTCTTGTAGTTAATGATAACATGATAAAACCTCCTTATATCTGTGGCCGGCTGCATGTGCCGGTTATTTGTTTTTTTAAGCATTATTGCTTACGGATAATATATTCCCTGTTGTTAGCACTCTAAACAGGTGAGTGCTAATTTTTTTAT
>JAFWDF010000019.1 GCA_017534025.1 Bacillota bacterium | reverse complement strand
GCATAAGATGTCCAACAGATGTCCAACAAAATAATAGATGTATATTAATGTTTAATATTTGTATTAAGCAATTATTGAGAGGGTTGGCAAAAATAAAAAAAGCCCCGGGAGCATCCATACAAAAATGGATGTTCCCGGGACTCTGTTCCAGTTCCGTTTATCTGCGCTCCGGTTCCCCGGGCGCGGAAACATTACAATAATTCTATTTCGCGCGGTACAGGAAGGTCACGATCTGCGCGCGGGTGCATGTCTCGCCCGGCGCAAAGGTATTCGCCGATATGCCGTTGGTCACATTATTCTTGACGGCCCAGAGGACCGGATAATAGAAGAAATCGGCACTGTTTACATCCAGGAACGGATTGGCCTCTCCTTCGTCAATTGCCGGAGAGTTCTTCCAGCGGTACAGGAAGGTCACGGTCTGTCCGCGGGTCACCAAAGAAGTCGGCCCAAAATGGGTCGGATCCATGCCATTGGTTATACTGTTTTCCATCGCCCAGACGACGGCTTTTTCATAATAAGAGCCCGGCGCTACATCCTCAAACGGGTGCGTCTTGATTTTCGGCTCCGGAGAATTTGCGGCGCGCCAGAGGAATGTCACCATCTGCGCCCGGTCACAAGGTTTCGTCGGGCTGAACGTAATGTCCGACGTACCGGTGGTAATGCCATTGCGCGCGGCCCAGTCCACGGCTTCCGCATACCAGGAACCCTTCTCCACATCCTCAAAGAACCGTGTCAGCATATCGGTGGAAGAAGTATTATAGTGCCATTCCGCATTGCGCAGCGGATCGTTCTCCGCCTGAATGCTGATCGAAGACTTCTGGGAAGCCGTGCCGGCGTAGAATACATCCGTCAGTGCATTGCAGGCGTCAAACGCCGTCTTCTGCACTGTCTTCAGACTGGCCGGCAGGCTGATCCGCATCAGCTTTTCCGAGAACAGGAATGCGTTGTACCCGATCATCGTCACGCCCTCCGGAACCGCAACTGCCCGGAGATTGGCATTATAAAGGAAAGCTCCCTCCCCGATCGTCGTGGTGCCGGACGGGACATTATAAACATGATTCGTTTTGCCGGTCGGGTAAATCACCAGCTCTTTCCCGTCTTTGGAGAACACCACGCCGTCGACGGATTTAAACTTCGTATTGCCGGATGCCACGTTAATGCTCCGGTTCCCGTCACTGTAGAAGAAAGCCAGAATGCTCAATTCCGTCACACTGGCAGGCACAGTGACCGTGCTCAGCGAATCGCAGAATGCAAAGGCGTAGTCGGCGATGGTCTTCACACTGTTCGGTATGGTAATGCTTTTGAGGCTGATGCATTCCTGGAACGCGCCGTCCCAAATAGCCGTTACACTGGACGGAATGCTCACGCTGGTCAGGGCTTCGCATTCCGCAAAGCAGTAGGTGCCGATTTCAGTAATGCCGGACTGAATGTTAACGGTTTTGATCTCGTCGTAGTAATAATAAAGCCACGGCGCGAATTCCTCCGCAGTTTCATCCAGCGGGTCCTGCCAGTCCCACATTGCACCGCTTCCGCTGATCGTCAGCGTCTTGCTGCTGGTGCTGTATTTCCATTTCACGTTATCCCCGCAGCTGCCGGACGTCGGATTCGACGCCGCATGCGCGGTGAACGCGGAAAGAAAGGCCGGCGACTGGTCCGGATGGCCGGAACCTGCCAGGCCCGTTGCATTGCTCATCTGCCCGGCCGCCAGGCCCGCCAGCGGCAGCATGGTCACCAGTAAAATAGCCGTAAGGACCAGCGCCATAATCCTGCGCAGGCTGACAGCCGTGGCTGCCGGAACTGCCGTGGCGCCTGCCGCAGCTGCAGTGTTGGCCCCCTTGACTGCAGCATGACTGTGCTTGCTTAATTTCCAGTTTTTCATGATTACTTCCCCCACACATAAATTCTCATGGGGCTGTGAATAATGAGTTTTAAGACCTCAAGCTCCACAGCCCCTTTCCTTACTTCTCCTCGTGGTCGATCGTTCTGGCCGACATATTTTCCACGGCAATCGCCGCTTCGGCTTCGTCGAAAACGTAATCCTTGCCCGGCAGAACCGCATTGAGAATAATCCCTGCCAGCGCACCGACAGCCAGACCGGTCAGGCTGATGGTTACGCCGCCGATCGTAAAGGACAGCGCGCCCGCCGTACTGTAATTGATCCCGATCGACAGTACCAGAATCAGCGCCGCGATGATGATATTGCGGCTCTTGGTGAAGTCCACCTTGTTTTCAATCAGATTCCGTACGCCGACCGCCGAAATCATGCCGTACAGCACCAGTGAAACGCCGCCCAGCGTGGCTGTCGGCATCGCAGTAATCACGGCACCGACCTTCGGCGAGAAGGACAGGATCATGGCAAATACGGCTGCCAGACGGATAACCCGCGGGTCGTATACCTTGGTCAGCGACAGCACGCCCGTATTTTCGCCGTACGTCGTGTTTGCCGGCGCGCCGAACAGCGCAGCCAGGAATGTCGCCATACCGTCACCGCATAAAGTCCGGTGGAGCCCCGGATCAGCGAGGTAATTTCTGCCTACCGTAGAGGAAATGGCGGAAATATCACCGATATGCTCAATCATCGTCGCCAGCGCGATCGGCACGATCGTGATAATGGCCGTGAGCATCAGGCCGGTGTCCGCATGACCGATCAGGCTCAGCGCCGTCTGGTCCCAGGACAGCGGCAGACCGATCCACGCCGCATCACGGATAATGGAAAAGTCCACGTTGCCGGTCACCGCCCCCACCAGATAAGAGCCGACAACCCCCAGCAGAATCGGGATAATCCGGATCATGCCCTTACCCCAGATATTTGCGATGACTACAATCGCAATAGCTACCAGAGCGATCCACCAGTTTGCCGTACAATTTTCCACCGCAGACTGGGAAAGATTCAGGCCGATGGCGATAATGATCGGGCCCGTTACCACGGGCGGGAAGAACCGCATGACCCGCTGAATGCCAAAACCATAGATCAGCGCGGCCAGCACGAAATACAGCAGGGCCGCGCAGGCTACACCGAAACATGCGTACGGCAGAAGCGCCTTGTCTCCGTCCGGCGCAATCGCCCAGTATCCCGCGAGGAACGCGAAGGAGGAACCCAGGAACGCCGGCACCTTGAATTTCGTAATAAAGTGGAAGAGCAATGTGCCCAGACCTGCAAAAAGAAGCGTAGTGGATACGTCGATCCCGGTCAGCGCCGGTACCAGCACCGTTGCGCCGAACATGGCAAACATGTGCTGCAGTCCCAGCAGGCCAAACTTCGGAGCGCCCAATGTGCTCGCGTCATAAATGGCATTTGGGTCATGGTTCACGAACCCGCCGGACGATACTGCAGAAGCTTCCTGCACGACCGAACCGGCTGCCGCAGCAGCTTCAGAGGCGGCTGCCTCCAGCCCGGCTTCCGGGCTTTCTTTCTTTAACATTTCCTGATCACTCAACAGAAACCTCTCTTTCACAACAAACAGATTCTCTTACCCGGCGGCCCGGGCCGGCTGCCGGATCAGACGTATTATTTCGTGCCGAAAATCCGGTCGCCGGCATCGCCCAGACCCGGGCAGATATAGGCGTCGTCATTCAGGCAGCGGTCCACCTGGCCGACGTACAGCTGTACGTCCGGATGCGCATCGGTAAATGCCTTCAGTCCTTCCGGCGCAGCGATAATCGCCATGAATTTAATATTGGTCGCGCCCTTTTCCTTGATCAGATTAACCGCGTCCACTGCCGAGCCGCCGGTGGCCAGCATCGGATCCACCACTACAACGACACGGTTTTTAATGCCTTTCGGCAACTTGCAGTAATATTCCTGCGGTTCGTGGGTCTCTTCATCGCGGTACATGCCGATATGGCCTACTTTTGCGGTCGGTACCAGGGCCAGAATGCCGCTGACCATGCCGAGGCCGGCACGAAGAATCGGCACAACGGCCAGCTTTTTACCCGCGATTACCGGAGACATGCAGGTCTCGATCGGCGTTTCCACTTCCACATCTTCAGTCGGAAGATCCCGCAGAGCTTCGTAGCCCATGAGCATGGCGATCTCCTCGATCAGTGCCCGGAACTCATTGGTGCCGGTACCCTTATCCCGAAGCATGGTAATTTTGTGCTTTAGAAGCGGATGTCCCAGGACTACTACATTTTCCATTGTATTATCATTATCAGCCATTTCACTTCCTGCGGCCGGCCGGTTCCCGTTTGAGGAAACACCCGCCGCATACTCCTTTCCTGTACCTGTGCCATATCAATTTTTCTATTCATTATTTTATGCGATGCAACGCCTTGCAGTCAATGGCAATATGAAGGTGCCGACGCGGATTCATTGACGCCCCCGGTAAAAACATATATTCTGATAACAGAAGAGAAAACCGGCTGTCTTTAGAAAGGATCTGCTATGAAACCAAACACTTCCTCTGACACGATCTGGTCCAAAAACCTGGTGATCATCACATTATCCAATTTTATGCTGTTTCTGGGATTTGAAATGCTGGTCGTCACGCTGCCGGTTTATATCGCCGAATGCGGCGGCAGCGATGCAGCGGTGGGGCTTTCCGTCGGCGTTTTCACGTTCTCCGCGCTGCTGATGCGGGCGGTTGCCGGCTGGATGCTGGACCGTTTCGGCAGAAGAGTGGTCTTTTCGGCCGGATTAATAATAATGCTTCTGATCGCGCTGCTCTATGGCGCAGTAGTCTCCGTCGCGTTGATCATCGCGGTCCGGATTCTGCACTCCGTCGGCTGGGGAATGTCCAGCACGGCTTCCAATACCATTGCCGCAGACAGCCTGCCGCCGGCCCGCTTTGCGGAAGGAATGGGCTACTTTGCCCTGTCCAACAGCCTGGGCATGGCCGCCGGCCCGGCCCTGGGTCTCCTGATTCTCGCCCGGACCGGATTCCACGGCATGTTTGCCTTTGCCGCGGCCACCGCGGGCGTCGCCCTGCTCCTCTCCTTCTTCATGACCATGCGCTCCGCCCGCGACCTGCAGTCTTCCGGGCAAGAAAGCCCGGCCGCTTCCGGCAGCCAGGCATCACAACCTGAGAGCGGCCGGACTGTGCAGGCTGACGGCAGCCGGCCCGATCAAACTGGCAGCCGGTCAGGCTCCCGCAGCGGCCTGTTCCGGTTCCTGCTTCATCCGGGCGCTGTTTTCCCGGCTCTGACCATTCTGCTGATCAGCACCTCCTACGGGGCGCTGACCGGTTTTGTCGCCCTGTACGGTGCGGAGCGAAATATAGGAAATTCCGGGATCTATTTCGCGGTCTATGCCATCTCCATGCTGCTCACCAGGCCGATTGCAGGAAGGCTTACCGACCGGAAAGGCACCGCTTTCGTAGTCTGGCCGGGCATGCTTCTGACCTTCCTGGGCATGCTGTGTCTGGGAAGCGCGAAAGGACTGCCGCTCTTCCTGGTGAGCGCCGCTTTGTACGGCACCGGCATGGGCATCTGCATGTCCTCTCTGGAAGCACTTGCCGTAGCTTCCGTGCCGGCCGAACGCCGGGGCTCCGCCACCGCGACTTTCATGATCGGATTTGACGGCGGCATCGGAATCGGTTCGGTCATCGCCGGTCTGCTGGCCTCTGCAGCCGGTTACGATGCCATGTACCGGATCATTTCCATTTTTATTGTCCTGTCTGCCGTCTGGTTCTTCGCAGGCCTTCGCCGGAGGCAGAGTCATTAACAGCAAACCATTCTGCCGGAAATGCACCGGTCAATCCCTGTTTGCTTCCACACTTCCGAGCTCCGTATAGATCATGCCATGTTTCCCGCGGGTTGACAGCATGAGCGAAATGCGCCGGACGGGCATGCTTACGGGAGAGGATGCCTGCCCCGCGAATTGTGCCGGGTCTGCCCATTGAAAATCTGTGAGCCCGGCGGCAGCCGAACCGTGCCGGCCGCGAATCACCGGTTTGCGGATCAGGGTAATGTGCGGGCGGAATTTTTTCCGGTCATACGGGATGCCCGCCTCCGCCAGTGCATGGCGCAGTTTTCTGACCAGCATTTTCAGCGGTTCATTTTCCCGGATGCCCGCCCACCAGAGCGCATCAAAGGAGCCGATCCCGCTGTATTCCAGACGAAACGGCGCAAAGTCCGCCTCTTCCATTACTTCCAGCACCTCACCGGGGTCGGAATACTCCCCGATAAACGCCAGTGTCAGATGCATATTTTCCACGGGCGTGTAATTTCCGCGGATCCCCTGCGCCCGGAATTCGTTCTGCACCGCCGCCAGCGCTTCTTTCATCGAGTCATCTAACTGAATGGCAATGAATAATCTCATATCTGTATCGTTTCTGTCCCGACGTCCGGTAACGAATGCGGTTCCGGCATTTCTGCCGGCATGCCCAGAGACAGGATCCCGACGATCCGGAAATGCGCCGGCGCCCCGAGGATCTCCAGTACATTTTGCTCGGCGTCCTGCCCCTCGCGGTCTTCCCTTAAATGCATCTGCACCCAGCAAGATCCGACCCCCTGCTCCACCGCCATCAGGTTCATATAGGAAAGGGCAATGGAAGAATCTTCAATCCATGTGTCTGCTTTCAGCGGATCTCCGAACACCGCAATTGCCGCGGCACAGTCCGCCAGCATAGCTGCGCCTGCGTTCTTTGCCTGTGAAAGCGCTTCCAGTTTTGCCCGATCTTTTACAACGTACAATGTGCAGGGCTTCCGGTTCCTGCTTGTGGGCGCCAACAGTCCCGCCTGCAGAATCTTTTCCAGTTTTTCAGCGGAAATGTCTTCGCCCGTGTACTTTCTTATACTGCGCCTCTGCAGCATGATTTCCAGTAAACTCATAGTAATGTCAATCCTCCCCTTTGTTCCATAACCAGTATTTCCGCCCGTGCCGGCCCTGTTGGGAACAGCATAGTAGATCGGCGGTTACATTGCAACCCGGTATGAAAGAAATGGTTGCCGGACAAAGCTTATCCTTTGGCAGTAAGATGTCCGGCTCTGCCGGACATCTCTTCCTTCTAAACCGCGAATTGTCCAACAGTCAGCGCCGATTCCGGCATATTCACGCTTCTGCATGGCGCCCTGCCGGACAAATCCTATCCTGCAATAGTGGATTGTCCGGCTGCGTCGGACAATCCTTTCTTCTAAACTGCAGAGTGTCCGGCAGGCAGCTCCAATCTCGCCAATCACCCGCACTGCAGGGTGTCCGGCAGGCGGCGCCAATTCCGGCAACAATCCGCTTCCCACCCGCCGCCACACCCTTGCGCCGTACCGGACGTACCGGACGTACCGGATCCGTACCGGACGTAGCGGGCCCGTACCAGACGTACCGACCCGTACCGGACACTTTCAATCCACAGAAAAAGGACTGTGAAGCCTGAAATATTCATTTCCAAGCTTCACAGCCCCTTTTCTTTCAAACCAAAAATCTTTTTCAAAGAGAAGAATGCTGTTCTGACCTGCCGCCGCGCAGGAATGGAGGAAAAATCCGCCACGGCGGCAGACACATTAACACTTATGCGAATGCAGAACAGCCCCGCTATATTATGCCAGTGCCGCACCCAGCGCCTGACACGCGGCAACGGCGGCATCATCCGGCGTGTCATTGGCCATTACACTATCGGCGGCCAGATCAGCCCCCGCCTGCCGGCAGCGGTCTTCCCAGTCCCGCATCCACTCG